>CAXYZP010000133.1:0-5002 GCA_964293175.1 uncultured Sphaerochaeta sp. | reverse complement strand
AAGGCGCCTAAGTGCCCAACCCTTAAGAAACCAAGCGTTCCACACCTTGGGATTATCCTTAAGGTACTGTTCAAGATTGGTAAGAGCCTCTTCTTCCTTGGCCATATGAATTTGGTCATAGGCCTGCATCAAAAGTGTATCATTGTTCAGCTTATTATCGATATCACCCATTATTTTCTTAACATGCTCGAGTTTCGGACCTTCTTCCGACACTTCAAGGAAACGGTCGAGATACTCTTTGGCTATCTCTACATTGCCCTGGTAAAGATGGAAGAAACCCAACTCACTCAGAAGGGCAGCATCATCCTCAAACAGGGATATGCCCTCTTTGAGGGTTTCCATTGATTTTTGTTGGTAGAAGTCATAGGAGGTACCCTTGCTTTGATCAAGCGAAGCCATTTTGCTGTAGAAGGTTGCAAGGTTAATGAATGTCGGGCTCTGAGGTGCGAGATGGTTGACTGTCAAAAAGAGTTCTTCTGCGAAGTCATAGTTTTCCTTCTGCTCCTGAGAGATTGCCGCTAGGTTCAGTTCTTCTGGGGCATCAGCCTGCACTGCAAGCACAAAATCTCTGTAATAAGGGAAGTTCTTGTGTTCTGGGTTGAATGCTATGATTTTAAGCATCCCTGCTACAAGCAGTTCTATGCTGATCTCTGTCGATTCGAGATTGTCCTTTCCTGCTGGCAGCTGGACAGGGATCTCAATTGAAGGGTCTATATGAAAATCGCCTAGGTCCCGTTCCATGGAAGAGGGGAGGCGAATAAAGACCAGGTCTTGTAAAGTTTTGTTGGGTTGTGTCATGGAAATATCCTGTATATAAGAAAAACCTGCGGTGCCGGTCTCGGAGCTAGCTCTTGAACCTTAGGTTCAAGGGGGAAACTAGTTGGCTGAAAATTCTGTTCCATTAAACCTCCGAAGAGGTCGGATCAATGCAAATCAGCTATGCCGTATCCCATTTGTGTAAGTTGAGCCAAGAGACGATTGCTCCAAGCGTACACCGCAGGAAATTGTCAAATATCAAAAGCAGGCTATCCTGCCGTACCTCTATCGTACATGAAGTAGAGGGTTTGATAAAGGGGCTTAAAGAAAAGAAAAACGAGGCCACGGGGCCCCGTCTTCCTGGACATCATTTGCATTCATGCAATTTGTCAAAGACTAGGAGATTCTTCCAAAAGGATATCAAGGTCAATCTCGTCAGAACCGGCAGAATCACCAGCGGTGAATCCTTCAGCAGCTTCCAACTCAAGAGCAGTATCATCCATAAGCAGAATATCATCCAAACCTTCGATGGTTGCAAGATTATCCATTGCACTGGAAATGCTCTCTTCAATGAGCTTGTTGCTAGTTGTGAATTTCTCCACGTACTCTTCTAGTTCCGCATTGTGTGTATTAACCAGATCGAACCTTTCTTGAAGTTCTCCCTTTTCTTTACGTAACATTGCGATGAGACCAGCTGCTTTTTTCGTGCGCAACTCAAGCATCTGGACAGTATCAAGAATTGACATAGCCTCTCCTTACTAAATCTCTGTGAATTGTCATGGGCTTATTTGCCCAAGGCAACCTTAGACTGTGACACGAGGGCAGAAAAAGTTCCTTTATCTTCAATAGCCATATTGGAGAGAGCTTTTCTGTTGATCTCGATATTTGCAAGAGTCAAACCATGCATGAATTGGGAATAATTCATTCCTTCAGCCTGCACAGCTGCACTGATTCTGGCGATCCAGAGCTTGCGGAAGTCCCGCTTGCGCTCTTTACGACCACGGTAAGCATACTGACCGGCTTTGGCAACTGCGTCTTTTGCAACACGGTTGTTGGTACTTCTGCGACCATAGTAGCCCTTGGCGAGCTTCAAAATCTTTTTACGTCTGTCCTTGTGTTTTGTTCCGTCTACTGCTCGTGGCATATTCCCACCCCCTTACGCGTAGGGAAGCATGGACTTGGCCCGTTTTGCTTCACAATCGGCTAGGATACCAGTATTACGAAGATTTTTCTTTCGTTTACTGCTTTTCTTAGTAAGAATATGACGAAGTCCCTGCTTTTTATAGCGGACTTTGCCAGAGGCCGTAACATGGAACCGCTTTGCAGCGGACCGTCTTGTTTTCATTTTGGGCATTTTAGCACCTTCCAAACTTGCGCTCTCAAGGAACAAGAACCCCTTGGAGCAGCATATTCACCATCCCATGCGGGACACTGTTTCTTAATTGTCTTTCTTGACGGGGTTGGTGTTCTTCAGGGGGCTGACAATCATGCTCATCATTCGCCCTTCCATAACCGCTCCACGATCAAGGTTGTACCCTACACCAAGTTCGGTAAGTTTAGCAAGTATCCTATCCAATACAACCTTCCCCAACTCAGTATGAGCTAGTTCACGGCCGCGGAAACGAATACTGACCTTTACCTTATTGCCTTCACCGAGAAATTCTGAAATAAACTTGGACTTGGTTTCAAGATCATGTTTCTCGATCTTGGGCTGCATCCGAATTTCCTTCATCTTGACTACTGTTTGGTTTCGTTTGGCATCTCTGAGCCTTTTTTCTTGCTCATATCTGTACTTTCCGAAGTCAAGTATCTTGCATACTGGGGGTTTAGCGTTTGGGGAAACTTCCACCAGATCCAATCCAACCTCTTCAGCTAGCATCACAGCATCAAAAGTGCTCATGATACCTCTCTGTTTTCCTTCTGCATCAATGACGAATACTTCTCTAGCACGGATCTGTCTGTTGATCCTCAAATCCTTCGTAGCCAATCGAACTCCTTAGTGTTTTCAGTGAAATCACGGTATTAATAGGGATAGCCGGCTACTGGTAGCCAGCGTGGATAAATATAGCATAAGCAACTGCTTATGTCAAAGTCCCACCCCTTCGGGTGCGAAAAAAGCCATCCGAAAAGTATTCAGATGGCTTCTCCAAACTGGTAACGTTTAGGCCTGACCAGCAGAACCCAAGACGTTTTTGTTTTTATACATGTACATTTTCTTCAACTCAGCACGTGCAGGTCCAAGATATTTTCGTGGATCGAACTCTCCAGGATTCTCAGCCATCACCTTACGGATCATGCCAGTCATTGCCAAGCGGCCATCACTGTCGATGTTAATCTTGCAAACTGCGCTCTTTGCTGCCTTGCGAAGCTGATCCTCAGGAATTCCTACGCTGTCCTTGAGCTGGCCACCATGCTCGATGATCATGTTGACATATTCAGCAGGGACTGAGGAGGAGCCGTGCAGGACGATAGGGAAGCCTGGAAGAATCTTTTCGATTTCTTCAAGGATGTCGAAGCGTAGTGGAGGGGGAATAAGAACACCTTCAGCATTGCGTGTGCACTGGTCGGGCTGGAACTTATTGGCACCATGGCTTGTTCCAATGCTGATAGCAAGGGAGTCACATTTGGTTTTGGATACGAAATCAAGGACTTCGTCGGGCTGGGTATAGTGGCTGACTTCAGAAACTACATCATCTTCAATGCCAGCAAGGACACCAAGTTCACCTTCTACGGTCACATCAAACTTGTGTGCATATTCCACAACGCGCTTGGTCAAAGCTACGTTTTCGTCATAAGGAAGGTGGGAACCGTCGATCATGACAGAGGAGAAGCCGTTGTCGATACACTCTTTGCAGGTCTCAAAGCTGTCACCATGGTCAAGGTGTAGGACAATGGGGATTTCAAAGCCAAGCTCTTTGGCATATTCTGTTGCTCCACGGGCCATGTTTCGAAGCAGGTTGATGTTTGCATAATCGCGTGCACCCTTCGAAACTTGAAGAATGACGGGGGATTTTGTTTCTACACAGGCTTGTACAATAGCCTGAAGCTGTTCCATGTTATTGAAGTTGTATGCAGGAATGGCATAGCCACCCTTTACTGCTTTAGCGAACATGTCTCTGGTATTTACCAGACCGAGGTCCTTATAGGATGTCATAAGATTGCTCCTTCTTGAACGTAAGGTGTTTATTCCCTATAAAGTTACCTAATCTATTGAAACTGGTCAACCGGCATGGCTCTGAATGTTCTCTTGAAAAAGCGTTCTTTTGTGTTTCATCCGAGGAATGCAGAAAAATTGGACTGCATTTGTACGATGAGTGTTTCTACACGCATGCCAAGTAGGGAGGCCGCCGCCTCGTATATATGAACCATATGCAACGGCGTGTTGGTTTTCCCTCTACAGGGAACCGGACTCAGATACGGGCTATCTGTCTCTAATAGGATATGGTTGAGGGGGATGGCTTGCAATATCTCTCTCATCTCGGAATTGGCCTTATACGTCAGCGGTCCTGCAAAGGAGACGAACATACCTTTTGATACGGCAAGCATGGCAAGCTCTTTGGATCCTTGGAAGCAGTGCATGATACCTTGCTTAGAAAAGGAGCGTCCTTCTAGCAAGGCAGCCATCTCATCATCAGATTCTCGGCTGTGGATGACGATGGGCAGTTTTCTCTGTTCTGCCATATCCATCTGATGGACAAACAGATCCTGCTGAGATTGTTTTGTTCCGTAGTTCCAGTGGTTATCAAGCCCTATTTCACCAATGGCACATGCATTGTGTGTATCTAAAGAAGCTGAAAGCACATCGAGCTGTTGTTGAACTGGCAATTGTTCAGAGCCAACACCCCAAGGGCCAATGCCTGCACTCATATGGATGAAGGGGTAGGGCGAGAGAAGAGTGGAACGTTCTGCAAGGTCATCGAAGTCGATACCGATATCAAGGCCTCGCATCGAGAGCGCTTGCATTTCGGAAAGCAGTGCTATGATGTCTACGCCTTTTTTCTGCATAGCCAGCAGGTGGAAATGGGAGTCTATCAAGCCTAAAGGAATTTGCTTCATGACAAAGGTATACTGGAGATAGGAATCTCTTGCAAGGTAAAATACAACGGAAAAGCTCCAATAGAACCCCCGTCCACGTTTTGACTTGATCTTCACTTGACCTCTTCTTCTCTTTCCTAGCAAGATAGCTTGGAGAGAGGATACGATGTGAAGATATTCAAGAAGAGTAGACCTGACAGGAAGTCTTTTG
>CAXYZP010000132.1:0-5021 GCA_964293175.1 uncultured Sphaerochaeta sp. | reverse complement strand
ATGATGGCCACAAAGGATGTTTTCCCCATATCTAGAGCATCCGTTGAAGCTCCTAGGCCACTTAGACCTGCCTTGCCATCTCTTTGGCCATCTCATATGCACGTCTCTTGTCCTCTTCCGAGGCAGCGCCCTGATACTCCACAACCCCAACACAATCCAGCTTCATGGCTTCAGTAAATACATCAAACTGTTTCTGAGCCCCGCCGGACCAACCAAAGGATCCGAAGCGCATGGTCTTTCTATTCTTCACATGGCTGCGTTCAAGGATGTCCAAGACATGGTACATCGGTGGGAACATCTTATACTCATAGGTGGGCATGCCGATGACCAAACCTTCTGAACGCCAGACCTTCTCCAGAACAAAGGACTCATGGGTCTGGGGAATCTCCAGGACGTGTACAGGAATACCTTCGCTTTCAGCACCTTCCACAATATGGGGAACCAGAGCCCCTGTGTTTCCATACATGCTGGACCAGACAACGGTGATCTCCTTTTCCCTGGGTCCATCCATATAGGTGGCTAGGGTCTTGTACCAATTGATGATCTTAAGGGGTTCTTCCCTCCAGACCACACCATGGCTTGGAGCGACCTGCTTAATGGCAAGGCCTTCGAGCTTGGCGATTCCTCTCAATACAAAGGAAGAAAAAGCAGAGACGATGTTTGCATAGTACCGTTCTGTCTCCCCTGCAAGAAGATCCCATTCCTTTTTGGTGAGCTGGTCATCGAAGCAGTGTTCATACTGCCCGAACGAGCCGAAGGCATCACAGCTGAACAGGACGCCATCTTCCACTGCAAAGGTCATCATGGTTTCGGGCCAGTGGATATTCGGAGTCATAAAAAACTGCAAGGTCTTCCCACCGAGGGAGAGAGTCTCTCCGTCCTTGACTGCGCGTACGTTCTTTTCAATATTATAGAAGTGTTTGATAAGGGGCACAGCCTTATCAGAACAGAGAATCTCGACATTGGGATGCTTTTCTACAAAGGAAACCATGGCACCGGTATGATCCGGTTCCATATGGTTCAAAATCAAATAATCAAGCTGCCCATTGGGAAGCCCTAGCTCCTTGAGCTCTGCGTCCACTGTCTCTGCAGCTCCGTCCCAGTCCTTTACCAGGTCTATCATGGCATTCTTCTCAGAACCCTTTACCACATAGGCATTGAGCATGACCCCATGGGGAATTGGCCAGATGCCTTCAAAAAGATCCCTGTTGCCAACTTTTGCTGCAACACGGTATATTCCATCAGTCATTTTATCAGGTTTCATAATAGTCTCCTTCATTCACAAAGATACACCATAAATGGCTTCAAGGGAATTGGTCGTAAGCCTAGGGGGTAAGGTCGGCTCTCCTTTGCAGGGAAAATATCCTTTGTTGGTGTTCTTTCCAAGTCGGCAGGTGTTTGGCAAGGAAAGCACGAAAAAGTGGACTATGGTCAAAGTGCACCAGGTGTGCCATCTCGTGTAATACCAGATAGGAGAGATCCTCATCATCCAGAGCTGCCGAACGCAGGGAAAAGTTTAAGTTCCCCCGAGAGGAACAGCTGCCCCACCGTTTTTTGGAATCCCTGATGGTAAAGGGGGGAACCTCAAGATTGAGCTTCTCAGCCCATATAGCAAGCAGAACTGTTATTCGCTCTCTTGCAGCTTTTCTGTAGACCTCTTTCAAAGTACGGGAAAGGGTCTCTTTATTTGGAGGTGAGTCTACATAGGTAATTGCAAATACCCCGTCTTCAAGAATAAAGGTATCCTCCTTACCTGGAAGAATAGAGAGGATGTGTGACCTTCCATGGAACAGAAAGGTATCACCATGTTCCCAAGTATGCCCATAGAGTTCGTGTTGTGCTTTCTGGATGGCTATAGTCTTTTCAAGCTTCTTCTGGTTGGCTCTGATAACCCGTTCCACCGAGTAGATAGGTTCCCGTAAGGGTGCACTCACCCTAACCTCCCCATTGCCCAAAACCCGGACAGTAATATTTTTGCACCGCTTGAGGCGGGACAGGGTATATGTGATCGTACCCACTTTACCGACTGTTTCCATTTTGATACAGTAACTCCTATGCAAAAGATACACCCCATGTTACTCCATTTGCTTCAGGATATTCCATATGTTTCTTTTCCCTCCCTTCCCAGGGATGGAGAAAAGGCCATCGCCATGATGCTTAGCCATTTGGACAGTGCTCCTGTGGGCAGTGAAGCGTGCCTACACCTCTCCAGTGTGCTTACCACTTTGGAAGGTGGGTACCAAGACCCTCCAGGGGAGGAAATGCGCCTAGCTGTGGAGAAGGGAGAGATACATCCCCATGCAAAGGGAGATTTCAGCATAGAAGCCGGTGCCTACCAGTTCTTTCAGTTGCCACTTGAGCCTCAGGCTGCGACAATTGCAAAGCGGCTGGAAGAGATTCTCAGTGATGGTCCTTCGGTTATCTATCTTCGCATCCTCAAGGAGAGTGTGGTTGAGTTAATCGTGCAACTGCTTTTCAAGCCCTAGAAGAAGAGAGGGATAAGCAGTGGTGTGACCAGGCTCATCATCACGCCATGGTAGATGCTGGCGATGATGACCTTTGAGCCAAAGTGGCTGGTAAGCAATACCAGCGTCACGTCCATGCTTGTTGCCCCTGCAGTGCAGACTGCAGGATAGTAATACCGCCTTCCCAACCTCCCCAACAGAGGGATAAGAAAGAAGGCGAAGCTTTCACGCAAGAGGTTTACCAAAAAGGATACCGAGCCTAACACTGGGTAGCCCAGGTCACTGATGAGAATGCCTGAAAGCGAGTACCAGCCGAAGCCGCTCACCATGCCAAGGCCTTCCTTAATGGTATATGGGGTTACCAGCGGAGTCAGCAGGGCTCCCAGATAGCTCCCAACTACGGTGATCAAGGGCAAGAGCAGAACAGCCTTGTCTGATAGGATTCCCTTGAAGCTGATATTCTTCTGCACCAGGGACATACCGACAAAAAAAAGCATTCCATACAGAAGGTAGCTGACCAGAGACGGGTCATACCACCCGAACAGGGGTGTACAAAGCCGTAGACCCAAACCAAGAAGCACAATGCCAACAAGGAACAAAGGTTCCTTTAAAATATCCCATATGCGTCGTACTGTGCTCTGTTCCCTACGGGGGGCTATGTCGATACCCAGAGAAATGTTTTCTGAAGATATAAGAAAGGAAGCACCTAGGGCAAATAGAATCGTACCCAGCACACTGATAATGGTAAGAGCCAGGGCGGAAAGCCCGATGGTAGCGAACTGACTGGTTATCCCTTCGATGCTAGCGGTATTCACTCCCATAAAGAAGAGCAACAACCAGACAAGAAAAGTCTGTCCTAGGGAGGCGGTTCTAATGAACCGCTCTTTCCCCAACAAGCGGGATATGCCCACGCCACAAAGTAGGGCAAAGGCCAATTTTCCTAGGTATATGAAGGTGTCCATGTTGGGAAAATGTACAGTAATCCTTGCTCTGTGTCAAATTCCCTTGTTTCTCTGGTCTCTCTTGAGTATAGTTGTTCTCATGATTGCAGAAAAACTGAGTGACACATTCCACCGACTCACCTTCAAAGATGGTCGGCAAATAATCCTTGTGGGAACCGCACACGTCTCTAAAGAGAGCGTAGATGAGGTTTCTGCGTATATCGACAGCGAAGAGCCCGACCATATCTGCCTCGAGCTTGATGACGGAAGATTCAAAAACAAGGAAGAAGAGAGCTCTTGGTCCAATATGGACATCAAAAAAGTTCTCAAAGAGGGCAAGGGTTTCCTGATAGTTGCCAACATGGCTCTCGCCTCTTTCCAGAAGCGCATGGGTAACCAGACAGTAAGCGCCCCCGGTGAAGATATCCTGGGAGCTGCACGCATAGCAAAGGAGAGGGATATCCCCTACTCGCTGTGCGACCGTGATATCCAGATCACCTTCAAACGCGCTTGGAGACTCTCCAACCTTTGGAACAAGGCAAAACTGATAGCCACCATCATCTCAGCTGTCTTCAGCAATGAGGAAATCTCCAAAGAAGACCTTGAAGAGCTGAAGAATACCGATGTAATGCAGAAGATGATGGATGAGATGGCCAAAGAACTTCCTGCCGTGAAAACGGTCCTCATCGACGAGAGGGATCGCTACCTTGCAACAAGCATCTACCTTGCCCCAGGGGACAAGAAGCTTGCAGTTATCGGTGCAGGTCACCAGACCGGCATCATTGAGACAATGAAAAAGTTAGAAAATGGTGAACTGAAGACAAACCTTGATGATATCACCGACGTACCCCCAGCTGGCAAGGGAGGAAAAATCCTCTCCTGGGCGTTCCCCATCCTTATAATAGGGTTCCTACTCTTTGGATTTATAAACTTCGGCCAACAAGAGGGCATCAAGATGTTCGGCTACTGGCTTGCAGTCAATATGTCCTTTACAGCCTTTGGGGCAATTCTCGCCCTCGCCCACCCCCTCAATACCCTGGTTAGTATATTGTCAGCTCCCCTAACAAGCTTACATCCAGGCATTGGCATCGGGATGGTCAGCGGTCTTATGGAAGCTACCCTACGGAAACCTAAGGTAAAGGACTTTGAGAACCTCAGCGACGATGCCATCTCCATAAAAGGATGGTATAAGAACAGAGTGCTGCATGTCCTCTTGGTGTTCCTCCTAACAAGTTTCTTTGCTTCCATTGGAAATGTGGTGGTATTCCCCATGCTTTTGAAAATGATCCTTTAGAAGGAGTCCTAACTAAGCAAAAGCGTCCTCTTCAGGACGCTTTTTTATTGGGTACAACTACCATCTATACCTAATTAACAGGCTGATTCACCCTTTTACAACTACATTATCCTTTTTATACCAGAAAAAAGCGCTTCCCTTGAAATTGAGGTATAGTGTCTATGCATCTGTGCATGCTTTATTAATAAGGTATCCTAACTATCAAGAATGACCCTTTACTGAACACCTCTCCGCTGCAAGCAGCGGGGATCACCCCCATAGATCCAATTCGATCTGCCATTCATACCTCTTCTCATACTCATCAGGGTTGCCTTGGTCCTG
>CAXYZP010000131.1:0-5032 GCA_964293175.1 uncultured Sphaerochaeta sp. | reverse complement strand
TACAGGAGGTCCTCTCGTTGGAGAGGTCACCTATATCCCCATGATCGGAAAATATACCAATCAGGGTATCGGTGTCATGGAGGTGGAGATCACCATTGATGATCCTCCAGCCTCTATCGCCCCTGGGTACACCTTCGAAGGGACCATCACCAGTGATGGGGAGACGGTCCTTACCCTTCTGCCACAAAATGCTCTTACCGTCAGCCGTGGTGGTATAACCACCGTTATCAAGAAGCTCCGTGACGGGACAACCATGAGTGTAGTCGTTACGGTAAAATACTTGGGTGAAAGCATCAGCCAACTGCTTACAGGAGATCTGAAAGTAGGAGACACCCTCATAGTCCGTCGTACCGATACCAATGCCTCAGCCTTTGCTGCCATGTCCGGGGGCACGCCTCCCGCTGGTGGTGGCGGTGGCATGGGGAGGTTTTAATACACGATGCACAATAGCGTAATCAGACTACAGAATGTAAAACGCTACTTCATGGTGGGTGACTTTATCGTAAAGGCCCTCGATGGGGTGAGCGTAGATATACAAAAAGGGGAGTTCACCTCAATCATGGGACCTTCGGGAAGTGGGAAGTCCACCATGATGAACCTCATAGGGTGTTTGGATACTCCCACCAGCGGGCTCATCAGTATTGATGGGGAGAACACTGCCGGCCTGAATGAGGCCGAGCTGGCCTATATCCGAAACCGCAAGGTGGGCTTTGTCTTTCAGCAGTTCAACCTGTTGGGAAAGATGACCGCCTTGGAAAATGTTATCACCCCTCTTTTGTATGCAGGGGTATCGGTTCGGGAACGAAAGAATCGTGCCATAGAAGCATTGGAAAGGGTAGGGCTCTCAGACAGGATGAACCACCGGCCCAATGAGCTTTCCGGAGGGCAGAAACAACGAGTTGCCATCGCCCGTGCCTTGGTCAACAACCCTGCGATTCTACTCGCAGATGAGCCCACAGGGGCGCTAGATACCAAAACAGGAAACCAGATAATGGAACTTTTTGAAGAGCTCAACAGTGAGGGTAGAACGGTAATTCTTGTTACCCATGACCGCGAATTGGGGATGCGCAGTTTGCGTCAGATCCGTATTCGCGACGGAAGGCTGGAGGAGTAACATGATTATTGAAAATATCAAGCTGGCCTTCAGTGCCATGAGGGGTAGCAAGATGAGAACCTTGCTTTCCCTACTGGGCATCATCATCGGTGTGGGATCGGTCGTAGCCATCCTTACCATAGGTGACAGTGCATCCAAAAGCATCACCGACAGCATCTCTGTCGGAGGCTTGGACATGGTCACCATCTATCCTGCCATCGGACAGCGTTCGACAGGAACCTTTACTGAAGAGTTCGGCGACACGCTGATGCGCGACGTCGAAGGCATTGAAAGGGTACTTCCACAAAACTCCAGTAATGCCACAGTACGTAATAATCAGCAGAATATGACTGCAACAGTTACTGGTGTCCTTTCGAGCTATGGAAGCGCTCTCAACTTGGAGTATTCCGAGGGAGAGTTTTTCTCGACAATGGATAATATCAACCGCCGCCAGGTGGTGGTGCTGGGCTCCTCCATAGCGGAAGAACTGTTTCCAGAAGGAACTGCCCTAGGTGGGTATGTGAGTGTCTTCCGCAACCAGGCCAAAAGCTATCTGGTCGTCGGGGTGCTTGATTCAAAGGATGCCACCTTCAATATCTCCTATGACAACAGCATCTTCATTCCCTACAATACTTATGACCAGCGATTCCGCAAGACTACCAGCGTAGGGTCCTATGTTGTGAAGGTTGCAGAGGGGTATGATACCATTGAGGTGTCCGACCTGATTACAGAAGACTTGGACAACTTGGTTGGAACCGATGGATATAATCTGTTCAGCCCAGCAAGCCTTGCTGAGATGGCCACACAGATCACCAGTACTTTCAGTGCGTTCCTCGCTGCCATCGCCGCCATAAGCCTGCTTGTAGGTGGAATCGGTATCATGAACATCATGCTGGTATCGGTTGCAGAGCGTACCAAGGAGATCGGTATCCGAAAAGCCTTGGGGGCATCCCCCAATGTTATACGGGGACAGTTCATCTCCGAAGCTCTGACCCTGACCATCCTTGGGGGTATCCTAGGCATTGTTTTGGGGTCGGCCCTTAGCTACGCAGTCACCAGCCTTATGGATTGGTCGTTGCATTTATCGTATACCTCGTTCATACTTGCGATGGGTTTCTCTATGTTTGTCGGGGTGTTCTTCGGCTGGTATCCAGCTATGAAGGCATCAAGACTTGACCCCATTGAGGCCCTGAATTACGAATAGAATTTTCGGGGGATTACATTGGAAAGAAATAGGACGCGTTGGATGATCGTCGATGGCAGAGAGCCTTTCTTTGTCATCAGCTCCCTCATCTTTGCATTTCTCATCCTAATCGTACTGGTGATATTCCTTGCCACTGCCCTTACCGAACGGGAAGAGCTGAGGATGCAGTCAGAAGCCGAGCGTGCCTTCAACTCTGTCTTTCTTGCCCTGCAGGACAACACCACCAAGGCGTTGAAGACCATGCAGGAGCAGAATGTAAGTGGAGTCGGAGTGTATAGTTCAATGGGAAGAAAGGTGCTGAGCCTAGGCAATGTGCCGATGACCATTCCTTTGATAAAGTTTGACAACAAGGCAAACAAGCAGGACTCCAACATAGGGACGGCAACCTACAACAAAGAGACCGGCATGATCGAATACATTCGTTTTTCCCGGCTTACCATCATGTTGGATACCGGAGAGCTTACCCTCACCGAAAGTGGGCTCCTGCCCACTCCCATAGATTTCCCTGATGTTCTCTATCTCCATTTCGATGGGCAAAACTACCACCGTCGATTGATGGTCATCATGTTCATCGGCGTTGTATCCGTACTTATCCTAATAGGGCTCTTTCTCTTGGTGCTCAGCATCTATCGAAGCAACCGTCGTTATCGCGATACCATAGCCAAACAGGAAAGTCTGGTAAACCTAGGACAGGCTGCGAGGACTCTCACCCACGAGATAAAGAACCCCCTCAGTGCCATTACTATCCAGCTTGCCCTGTTGCGTAAGACCATGCCCAAAGAAAATCTTGAGGACCTGAACCTTATGTCCCAAGAGGTGGACAGGCTTACCCAGCTAACAAACAAGGTCAGTGACTTCTTACGCAACCCTGTAGGGATGCCTGAAGTGGTGGATCTTAACGATCTTTTCTCCTCACTCATCAAACGCTTTAACAAACCTATTCGCTTCCGCTCAGAAACCTCAGCCTATATACTTATCGATAGGGACAGAGCCCGTTCTGTCTTTGAGAACCTTTTGAAAAATGCAGTTGAAAGTTGTTCTGACAGAGAAGCCGAGGTTGAAGTAGTCATCAAAAATGGCAAGCGTGGCCTAATCCATATTTTTGTGATGGATAGGGGAGACGGCATCAGGGGTAAGGATGAGAAGAAGATCTTTGATCCGTTTTTTACCACCAAAATCCATGGATCGGGCATTGGGCTCTCCATCTCCCGACAGTTCGTCAGAGCCCGTGGAGGCAATGTACGCCTTTATGCACGCGATGGAGGCGGGACGGTCGCTGAAGTGACACTTCCCCGTTCCATTCATATGCTCAAGTTAGTTGAATCGGAGAAGAAATGAAAATACTGATAGTCGACGACGAACCAAATATCCGCACTCTGATGCACCGTTACCTCCAGTTGGACAATATTGACAGTGATTGTGCGGAGAATGGTCTCAGCGCCCAGAGAATGTTGAAGGAAGAGCTCTATGATGCCTGCCTCATCGATCTTAAAATGCCTGGTATGGATGGCCTCTCCCTTATAGAGTGGATACGATCCGAAGGATTTCGTATGCCCATCATCATGGTCAGTGCCCACGGGGAGATCAGCGATGCTGTCTCTGCTCTCAAGCAAGGGGCTCAGGACTACATTGTCAAACCCTTTGACCCCGAGGAGCTGGTCATCAGGCTCAAGAAGCTTGTGGATGCACAGACCCTTCGGAATATGGTCGAGAGTGAGACTCGCAGTACCTCTATTGATGATAAGCAGATCTTTGTAGGGGAGAGCCCTTCCATCCGTAAGATCAAGGACCTCATCAATAGGATCGCTGAGACCAACTCCACAGTCCTCATAACAGGGGAGAGTGGGACAGGTAAAGAGGTTGTCGCTCGCGACATCCACGCCTCCTCTCTCGTAAAGGGGGGCCCTTTTGTTGCAATCAATATTGGGGGAGTTCCTGAAAATCTCTTGGAGAGTGAACTCTTTGGTTATGAGAAAGGTGCCTTTACCGGAGCTGTCTCTCGTAAGACCGGTATGTTCGAACTCGCCAGCGGAGGAACCCTCTTTTTGGATGAGATCGGAGATATGCCGCTCTCTTTGCAGGTGAAAATCTTGAGGGTCTTGCAGGACAAGCGTATAACCCGTCTTGGAGGCACTGACCCCATGCCCATCAATGCCCGTATCATTGCCGCAACCAATAAGGAAGTCGAGCATATGGTGCGTGAGGGTACGTTTCGCGAAGACCTTTTCTATCGTCTGAATGTGGTGCGCATCACCATTCCTCCGCTTCGTGAACGGCGTGAGGATATTCCCCTGCTTGCAGCAGGGATTCTCAAGCGGTTCAACCGCCAGATGGGCAATAAGATAAGCGGCTTCACCAGCGACGCCCTTTCCATGCTTTGTGAGCATGACTTTTTTGGCAATGTGCGCGAGCTGGAAAATATTCTAGAGCGTGCTGTCATTTTTTCCAACACGAATGAAATCCATGCTGAAGACCTCGATCTTCGGGGCTCTGTCTCCATGCGCTCTCATGAGAAGGAAAAGGAAGAGATGAAAATAGAGAGTTCCGATGGCAAGAGCCTCAAGGATGTGGAGATTGACGCCATCATACGAGCCCTACACCGCTGGGAAGGGAACCGCACCCGAACAGCAAAGGAACTGGGCATCAGTCACAGGACTCTCATCAACAAGATACCGGAAAATAATCTCGATCTGTAATCCATACCAAGTAGGAGTATTTTATTATGGCTACCATTC
>CAXYZP010000130.1:0-5051 GCA_964293175.1 uncultured Sphaerochaeta sp. | reverse complement strand
ATAAGTGTTCTGAATAATACATCAGTTTTTTTATTGGGTGTTATGCTGTTGCTTTTTATTCTCTTTAGGCATTCGTAGAAAACCTTAGGAGATTGCTTTTGTGTTTGCAATTGTTCCTGCTTTTCTATATTAAAATATAAAAAAAACCCTAACCCAAATCCAGCAAAAGCACCAGAACCGGTTGCAAGCATGTTGTAACCATCATGGGGTTTTGCAAGGACGTTGGTTGCTGCAACAGCTGAAGCACCACCTGCCTGGTTTACCACGTTGATGGTCTCACCAAGATACTTTTCCATTTCTGCAATGACAGGACGCACAGCAGTATCCGTTCCACCACCTGCACCGAAACCGACAGTTACGATTGCATTGGTCTTTGGCCAGATTTTTGTAGCTTTGGCTTCAGAATCACCAGCAGCAAATACCACTGATACGGCCAGCACGAGAAACAGTGAAATTGTTAAAAACTTTTTCATTTCTTTCTAACTCCTTATTTTTTACCTATGGATACCCATAGGGTTATCAACTCATTAGTCATCCTACAAGTTACTGTAGTAAAACCACCCACCACCTATGATGTGACCACCACGAACCTATTCATGAGATACTTCGCTCATTCGAACTACAGTCTTATCAACGTGAGATCTCATGGCCTGCAAAGCACCCTCTTTGTCATGCTGCTTGAGCTTCTCCAATATCAACCTATGGAAATGCTTGCCATCGATCATTCCCAAATTGGTAACGATATGCTCCATACTTGTTGCCATTAGTTCAAAAACAAACACACACACATTGATTATCAGGTCATTCTTCGATGCCATGGCAATGGCATTATGGAAGGCAAGGTCATCCGAAGCAAACTTTTTATAATTGTCAGTGTTATTTTCCATTCTTATGACAATTTTCTCGAGGTTTACGAGCTCTTCTACAGTAACGCGGTCGCAAGCCAATGCTATCGCTCCAACTTCCATTATGCTACGATACTCAAGAATTTCATTAAGCGTATTCTTGTTGATCATAAAAGCAGGAAACAATATATCCTTGTAGTTATCTGAAGTAATTTTCTTTATGAAAGAACCTTCACCATGTCTCGTCTCAACGATTCCAAGGGCTGTAAGCTTTAATAAAGCTTCGCGAACACTAATCCTGCTAACTCCTAACTGGATCTTCAATTCATTCTCAGATGGCAATTTCTCCCCTTCAAGCCACACATTGTTTTTTATTTGCGTCAACAGCTGATCATAAACCTGATCAGAAACTTTATTCTGTTTTACTACTTTCATCGGTTCAAAAGTTGCCATATGGGGGGATTACTCTCTTCAATTCATGTGATTCACTTGTATGATAACATACAACTGTAATCTGTCAAGAGGAAAATTAACTTTCTTTTTAGAATATTAAATCTATGCTATTAGTGAATATACACAAATAGAGAATAATAAAGGAAACATCCAAGACAGATATTCCCCTAATAAAATCAATGGGATCAATAGATAATCTTCCATTAATTATAGCTTTATACAATCCAGTTTCAAGTACAAAGAACTATTTCCGTATCTCTTCTTTTTTATTTTTAGTTTCATCCTTTTCTTCTTTCTTTTTAGGTTTGCCCAAAAACAACAACACCACATAGATGATGATGATGACGGCAAAGATGCCAGCCATACCCTGTCCCATCAAGCGCAGCGATAGGGAAAATGTATCACTCATTGACAAACCTCCTTTAGATAAGTCCTGGGACCAGCCCCAGGATGACACCACCTGCGATGACTGAAGCTATCTGGCCTGCCACATTGGCTCCAACGGCATGCATCAAAAGGTGGTTCTGAGGATCGGCCTCCTGGCCCATCCTCTGGATGACACGCGCTGACATCGGGAATGCCGATATGCCCGCTGCCCCTACCATAGGATTGACCTTGGTTTTGGAAAACAGGTTCAGCACCTTGGCAAACAGGACCCCGGCTATCGTATCAAAGATAAACGCCATAAGACCGAGACCCATAATCATAAGAGTCTGCACAGTGACAAACATCTCAGCCTTCATCGTAGATGCAATGGTGATACCCAACAGCAGGGTGACAAGGTTAACCAACACTGTCTGGGCAGTAGTGGAGAGGGAGTCCAACACCGTGCACTCCCGGATCAGGTTGCCGAACATCAACATACCGACCAAGGAAACTGAAGCAGGGGCCACGTATCCTGAGACTATGGTGACAATGATAGGAAAGAGTATCTTTGAGCGTTTAGAGATGGATCGTGGGTTATACGCCATCCGTATGGCCCTTTCTTTCTTGGTGGTCACCAGCTTGATTGCAAAGGGTTGTATGATGGGAACCAAGGCCATATACGAGTAAGCCGCAATGGCTATAGGACCTATATATTTGCTACCCAAGACTTGGGATACCAAGATCGAGGTAGGTCCGTCGGCAGCTCCGATAATACCTATGGAAGCAGCATCGACAAGGCTGAAGCCCATCAGGGTGGCGAGCGAGATGGTGGCGAAAATGCCCCACTGCGCAGCTGCCCCAAAAAGGATAAGCTTCGGGTTTGCAAGCAAAGGCCCAAAATCTATCATCGCACCTATTCCGATGAAAAGCAGAAGCGGCATCGCCTCTGCTGACTCGATACCCATACTGAAAAGCCAGTCAAGGATTCCTGTGACCTCACCGATACCCTGCATACTCTGCGTGACAGCACCAGAAAAAGGCAGGTTTACAAGTATCGCCCCAAAGCCCATAGGAAGCAGCAGGGCTGGCTCCAGTTTTTTGCCAATTGCCAAATAGATGAGAATGCCCCCTACACCGAACATAAAAAGCTGTTGCCATGTAGTGTTGAGCACACCAACGAGTAGAAAACTCATGGAGAACCTCCAGAGACAAGAAATAGGGGGAGAAGTTGACTTCGCCCTTAGGCTGTGAAGCTCCCCCAACACTAACCAATCATAGAGGGAGAAACCCCCTAGGTCAAACAGATATGAAGAAAAGAATACAGAGAGGTAGCGAGCTTGCTATCGAATCATCCAAAACGTATAATGCTAGCATTCAAAGAGACCATCCGCCTATTTGCAGGAGTTGACCATGTGGGACAGCAGATCGTATACCCGGCGTTTTTCACAATCAGTAAGCAGTGGAGAATATCACCAGCTAAAGACCCTCAGGGTCTCTGTATTCCTTGATACGCTCGAGCATATCCAAAGTGAACAATACCTCAGCCATAGAGGAAAGACCGTACTCTTGCCATGGGACCAAAAACTTATCAGAGAGAGTGTGCTCTACACTAAAAACCTGGATGACAGCCCTACAGAACCTTGTAATACGGTAATCACCGTAGTGAATGACGACTGCCTCGCGGTAGCACAAGTAGAACAAAACAACCCCCTAGTCCTCAATATGGCAAATGCAATCACCCCAGGAGGTGGCGTTGAAGGAGGAGCTGGAGCCCAAGAGGAACACCTGTTTCGATCCTCCAATTACCTACTCTCCCTCTACAGCTTCCACGACAGGCTTTCCAAACAGTACGGCATTCCCAGAGCAAAACAATCGTACCCCCTGCATGAGGCGTACGGAGCAGTATACTCCCCAAAGGTGACCGTGTTCAGAGGACGAGAAGAGGATGGTTACCCTCTTCTCAATCAGCCATACAAAGCCAGCTTTGTTGCAGTTCCTGCCATCTATAACCCCTTGTTGCTCAAAAACAGTAAGGGCTTGTATGAGATGGAAGATGCAGACCGATTACTTACCAAGGAAAAGATCAGGACAATCTTCAAGATTGCTAAAAAACACAACCACCAGACCCTGATTTTATCGGCAATGGGATGCGGGGCTTTTTGCAATCCCCCCAACCAGGTTGCCCGCCTCTTTAGGGAGGTGTTGGAAGAGAGTGCGTACAGAACTGCGTTCTCCAAGATTATCTTTGCTATTAAGGACGACCACAACACACACAAGTGGTATAACCCCGAAGGAAACTATGCTCCCTTTGCGAGGGAGTTCAAAGACGGAAACCTATGATTATAGTACGAAAACTAGCCAACCAAGACCTGTCTGCCGTGTATGAGTATATCAAGGACGAACCGGAAGTGACCCTCTTGATCCAAGGGGACCTTGAACTCTACGGCCTCCAAAGCCAGGATGTCTCCCTCTATGCCTTCGATGAACCCTGGGACTGTATCCTGCTCAAGTATTACTCAGATTATGTCCTGTACAGCAAGGGCCCTACATTCAATGCCAAGACTGTCGAAGCACTGCTTGCAAGGCAAAGTAAAATTGTAGCCATCAAGGGCAAAGAGTCCCTGATCATGCAGATGAAGAGGCAGTACCCCAAACAGAAGGTCACGGGCACCTTTTTATGCCGCTGTGACAAGCCAAGTTTCATCCCTAGAGAAAGGACTGCCCTACCCATACGAAGGCTCACCGGCAAGGATGCCTCTGCCGTAGTAGCCTTGTACCAACAGATAGAGGAGTTTGCCCAACCCTACCTCGACCACAAGAAAGAGAAACTTGCTGAAATAACCAACAATCTCGAACAGGGAGGCGTTGCCCTGGGTATTTTTGAGGGGGAAAAGCTCGTCTCCAGTGCCTACACCACAGCGACTACAAAGCGTGGGGCGATGGTCGTAGGGGTAGCAACTTTGCCTGAAGCCCGTAATCGCGGATATGCATCCACCTTAGTGAGTCAGATCTGTTCCCTATGTTTTGAAAGCGGTCTTGAATTCCTTTGCCTGTACTTTGACAACCCAAAGGCAGGAGCCATCTACAAGAAACTTGGCTTTGAAACGGTGGACAGATGGGCTACCATGAGGTTCTAGTCTCAATACAGAGAACAAGAAAGCTCCTAAAGATTTCTGGCTGTATCTTTGTATTGCATACGACAGACCTACGCCAGCTCACTTTTTCTACTATGAGCCTGCAACTGGTCAAATATGACCGCTACAACAATAACCACACCCTTGATAACAGTCTGCCAGAAACTTGAGACACCAACCATCACCATTCCATCATTCAAGATACCTATGACAAAAGCGCCTAAAATTGCTCCACTGATTGAGCCCCTCCCTC
>CAXYZP010000129.1:0-5077 GCA_964293175.1 uncultured Sphaerochaeta sp. | reverse complement strand
CTATGTTTGTCTTGGGAAGAAAGGATGGTTGCAGGAATTCAATGACTTGCTCGAGGTAGTGATCGGCATCCTTTGCTTCCCAATACTCGGTGGGGAATCCTATGGGGTAGGTAAAATTCATTTTGCAATCGTTGCGCATACCGCCGGTTGAGGCCCTTTCCCTGTCAAGGATGAGAATCTTTAGCTCAGGTCTTTCTTTTGCAATGGTGAAAGCAGCTCCCATTCCAGCAGGCCCGCTTCCTACAATGACAATATCATATGTTTCCATCTGGTCCCTCCAAAGAAGTATGGAAGGCTCATCCTTCCGCGTCATTATCCCGAATCTGTCTTCTTTGGTAAAGCCCTGATTGTTCTAAGAATAGATTGTATAGTTGTAGAAATTAAGGTAATATTCCCTAATAGGAATAATACTTTGGAGCATACGACATGTATATAAGTACGAAGCAAGCAGCCCTACAATGGGGTATTTCTGAGCGCCGGGTCCGTATCCTTTGTTCTGAAGGGAGAATCGATGGGGTCATCCGTAGCGGATGGGCCTGGAATATTCCCCAAGATGCAACAAAGCCCACAGATGGGAGGCAGTTGCGTCATCTGAAGAATATGGATATGCGAACAGGGATTATGAACTTCTCTTCATTGGAAAGTAGTAAGGACGAGTTCCTTTCTAGTAAAAAAGATGAGCACCATGTGATGCGCATTTTTAGGAACTCAGTCTTTCGATTTGTCTTGAGCACGTTTGCATGTGAAGAGTTGGAAATGGATAATGAAAATCTTGCCCTACTGTATTCCGGGTGCTTTTCTCCCTCTATTTCCTTCGATACCCAATTACTAGCTCTCAATGTACGCTCGCTCTTGGTGCGTTTTGCCCTAGGTAGTGGTCTTGGCCCCGGGTATAAGAAAGTGCAAACTACCCCGCTATTTACTGAAAAAGGACTGATACAGCTCTATCAGTCCCTTTTACAGGGCATTGATGATGAAGCGGCCCTCAGCTATAGAGAGCTTGATCCTTCTGAAATGGAGAAGGATGAGCCGGGGCTTCCTATTGCAACAAAGATGGAGATACTGCTTCGCCAGTATGAAATGGACTGGAAAGCTCTCCATCCTCTGGTACGATCTCTCTTTTTATTTGGTGAACTACTTCGCATTCGACCCTTTGGTCGCTATGATGTGGTCTTTGCATCCTTGGCCCTTGCAGGGGAACTGCTTGCAAGCGGGTTCCCTCCAGCCTTTGTTGATGTACCTCAGGTCAACGAGTTCAAGGCGTCTCTGATGCTTACCCGCACGAGGGGTAATTATCAGAATACTCTAAGAATGCTCGAACAGTCGTTGCATCATGAGATTGCGCTGTATTGCGTAGGAGATGATTAATGAAATATGATTACTTTTTCCAGAACGCTACTATTATCGACGGCTCTGGCCAAGATTCTTTTGTCGGTGATGTTGCGATTAAGGATGATATGATAGCGAAGGTCTCCCAAGGGGGAGACATCCCCTCAGGCACTGCTTTTGATGCAACAGGCCTTGTATTGTGCCCAGGCTTTATTGATATCCATGGTCATAGCGATCTTGAGGTATTGAAGAACCCAGCAATGGATCCCAAGATATTGCAGGGCATCACAACAGAAGTTGCGGGAAACTGCGGGGTAGGGGTCTATCCCCTTTCTGATGAGAATGTGGCCCTATCTGAACAGATTCAGGATATATTGGGTCACTATGCACCCTATGCATGGAAGAGCTTTGCCGAATATTCCAAGGTATGGAAAAAAGAGGGAAGTGGAACCAATATGGTGTTCCTACAAGCCCATAGCCCTTTACGGTTTTTTGCCCTCGGGGGAAATGCTAACCGTCAGGCAACCGCAGCAGAGGTTGACGTTATGTGTCGTATGTTGGAGAAAAGCTTTAAGGAGGGGTGCCGGGGGTTTTCCAGTGGCCTCTACTATGCTCCGTGTCTGTTTGCGGACCGTAGGGAACTGCTTGAGCTGTTGCAAGTAACCAAGAAATATGACCGTCTTTTTGCGGTTCACATGCGCTGTGAAGGAAATGATGTGCTGGAGGCGATAGAAGAGGTTTTGGACCTTGCCCGGCAAACTGGAGTTCGTCTGGAGATCAGCCATCTAAAGGCTGTCGGGAGGGTGAACCAAATACTGGTTCCCAAGATGCTCGCCATGATCGAGGGCGCGAGGATGGAGGGTATCGACGTACTCTTCGACCAATATCCCTACGAATATGGATCGACTAGCCTCTTTAGCCTGCTTCCTCCCCAGTATCTGCGTCTGACCAGGGACGATTTGCAAAAACTCTTGGCAAGTCCGAAGGAACGATCGGCGATAAAGGAAGAGATGCAGGACCCAGACGGATGGGACAGCCTGTATGAGCTGTGTGGTTGGGATAACATCACTGTCATGACTCTTGATAGCAATAAGCAGTATGAGGGACTGACCCTCACAGAGATTGCAAGTCATAGGGCCCAAGGACCTTTCGACTCGTTCTTTGACCTGCTTATGGCGGAGAAGGGCACTGCTCTGATGACAGACATAACCCAGAGTCAGGACTCCATCAAACGAATTCTGAGCCACCCTCTGATGTGCTTTGGTACTGACGCCCTGTACGCTGGGGAAAAGACCCATCCGCGCTCCTATCAGGCTGCTGTGCATCTATTGGACAAGTATTGGAAGCAACAGGACCTGTTGCCTCTGGAGGTGCTGATAAGCAAGATGAGCTTAGAGCCAGCGACCCGTCTTGGTCTTCTGGATCGGGGAAAGATTATGCAGGGGTATAAAGCTGACTTGGTTATTTTTGACCCAATCTCCCTCAAGGACAATTCGACAGAGAAGAATCCTATGGCAAAGCCCGATGGAATGGTATTGGTTATGGTAAATGGAAAGCTCTCCTTTTTTGAAGGAGAGCCCACTGGAGTCTGTTCCGGTTCGTTGCTGAAAAGCTATTCGTAGCGCTGGAGGAAGCGTTGTGTCCTCTCGTTCTTCGGATGGTTGAATAGCTGGTCCGGTGTACCTTCCTCGACAATAAGCCCGTCATCCATAAATATGACCCTATCGGAGATGTCCCGTGCAAAGGACATCTCATGGGTGACTACGATCATAGTCATCTTTTCCTTTGCAAGCGTCTTGATGACTTTTAAGATTTCACCGGTAAGCTCGGGGTCGAGTGCACTGGTGGGCTCATCAAAGCAGAGGACCTCTGGATTAAGAGCCAGAGCCCTGGCAATGGAGACTCTCTGCTGCTGGCCACCGGAGAGGTGGCAGGGATAGGCATTCTCCTTATCCTCTAGGCCCATCTTTACCAACAGGTTGTGTGCAATCTTCTCGGCTTCAGCCTTAGTCTTTTTCAGGACATGCATCGGTGCTTCGGTGATGTTGCGCATTACGCTCATATGGGGAAATAGGTTGAAGTTCTGGAAAACAAGACCAAAGTGGAGGCGAACTGTATGCAGGATATTCTTGGATGCATAGGCTACCTTGCCGTTGTCATCTGTGCTTACCATGGTATCTCCACAGACCACAACAGTTCCTTTTTCCACTGTCTCCAGTTGGGTAAGGCAACGCAGGAGTGTGCTTTTACCGCTACCTGAGGGGCCTATGATTGAAAGGACCTCTCCCTTGTTCAAGGTGAAGGAAATACCTTTGAGAACTTCAAGCCCGTCAAAAGCTTTTTCCATATCCCGTACTGATACTATCTGCATACTCTCTCCTAATTGTAGTAGTTGAGTTTTTTCTCAAGGTTGTCAAAGCCTTTTGCTACGACGGCGTTCATAATAAAGTAAAAGACCCCGGCTATGAAGATGGGCATGGTGGAGAACTGTCTGGCTGAGGCGTTTTGAGCAACGCGGAACAACTCTGCTACTCCAATGGTCTGCGCAAGAGCTGTATCCTTTACCAGGGTAATGACCTCATTTCCCATTGCCGGGATGATGCGCTTGATGACTTGGGGGGTCACGACATGGGTGAACGTGTGTATCTTGGAGAAGCCAAGAACATCACTTGCCTCAAACTGCCCCTTTGGTATCGATTGGATACCCCCACGGTATATCTCGGCAAAATACGCTGCATAGTTGATGACATATGCAACGATGACGGCTGTGAAGCGGTCATAGGAAGCGCCAAAGATGTAGTATGGGGCGAAGTAGACGAATATGAGCTGCAAGATCAGAGGGGTCCCTCGCATGATCATGATATATGCATTGACCAAGGATGAAACTATACGGTTCTTTGCCATTTTACCCCTGGCGACTAAAACGCCCAAGGGAAGGGAAAATAACAGTGTAAGGGCAAAGATCTTGAGGCTTGTTAGCGTTGCTTCCAGCATTTGTAGCAGTAGCTGTACCATGTGAATCTCCTCTGATTAGCTATAGGTGCACCATACTGACGAGATAGAGTAAAGACAGGATGGTTAAAATTCAATAAAACAGTCAGAAACAAGAAACGGGGAGCCTAAGCTCCCCGTCATAGTAGCGAATTATTTATTTTCCGACAACCGTGATGTCAGCACCAAACCACTTGGTTGCAATCTTGGCCAAGGAGCCGTCAGCATCCATGGCTTGCATGTGGGACCAGACTTCGTCAACAAGCTTCTGCTCGCCCTTACGGAATCCGACGCCATACGCTTCGTTGGTGAGGTGTTCGTCAAGGATTCTGAAGTCCTTACCACTGCGGTTGATGTTGTCATTAGCTACCAACAGATCAAGGATAAGACCGTCGATACCGCCAATCTCCAGATCCATCAGACCGGTAAGGTTCTCTTTGAACTCAACTACGCTTTTGACTGATTTTTTGAACTCTGGGCTGTTATCCAGTGCTTCGGAAGCGGAAGATCCGGCCTGTAGGCCGATGTTCTTCTTGGCAAGGGAGGCAAGGGAGGTATAGGGTGAGTCATTCTTTACAACTACTACCTGTGCATTGTTTACATAGGGTGGGGTAAAGGTCATGGCGACAAGCCTGTCTTCTGTGATGGTGAAACCATTCCAGATGCAGTCGATGTTGCCGGTGTTCAGTTCCTGTTCCTTGGCATTCCAGTCGATGGGCTGCAGGTCAAGTTCAACACCCATGCGAGTGGCGATCGC
>CAXYZP010000128.1:0-5100 GCA_964293175.1 uncultured Sphaerochaeta sp. | reverse complement strand
CACATCCCTCTCCTCCACACTGGGTTCAAGGTTGCCGCTGGGGTGGTTGTGGGCCACTAGGATGGCTGTTGCGCGCTGTCTTACAGCCTCAACAAAGACCTCCATCTATGCGTGACGAGTGGCACAATTAAATTATTGCTTTTGGGGATTGAAAATAGTTACATAATGTAATTATTGGTAGCAGCTTAAATCTGGAGAGAAAAAGACACCTAAGATAAATTCTAAAAATATAGTAAACAGTTTTTTTGACTTTCATTTCCATGTTTTGTGGCAGTTAAACTTGTCCAACCCAATGCGAATATTAGCGTAGTTGCTTTGATTGCTACATATGATATAATCGTTCTATTATGAATGATTTTAATTTTACGGTTGATAAAAAGCTTGTCAATGACCCCATTATTCATGCGATCTTGCTGGAAAAGTATAAAGATGACTTGCCAAGAATTATGAAGGGAATAGAAAAAGGACAAAAAGATATTGTTGATGATGTATGGGATTTCCTTCTTGATGTTATTAAGGATGGAAGTGAGGTCGTTGATGATTCCATAGATGGGGCGGCGCCAGATAACGATGTATTCGGTGTAAATATCATGAACTTAGGCCCACTTTACTGGATTCAAGCCTGTGAGTTTGATGATATTGGGACATTTGATTCTTTGGAAGATGCGATAAGCGCTGCTGAATGTAAATTTGGTACATATATTGAAGTTCTAGAGGAAAGGGAAAAATAGCATGGCTTTGTTAATTTTGATGTTTTACAGGAGCTGCCTATATAACAGAGCAGAAGCTCCCCTTGGATGATGAGGCACAATCCCATGGATAACCAAGGGGTAAGGTTTCTCCTGGAGGCTGTGGAAAAGAAAGAAGCCTACAAACCTGACTGGTAGAAGGCAAGGTATGCAAATAGGGTATAAAGGACTCTGGTTCTGTTGTGCCTGTGCAAACTGTTCCTCATTGAGGCCAAGGTTCTTGCGGTCTATTTCAGGTAGTGATATAAGTTCGAGAATCCCGTCATGTGGAAGGCTATGTCGTGTTCCCCGTCCATTATTTCCTTGATTCCCTGAAGATGGTCTTCCGTCACGTTCTCCAGCCCCTGAGACTTCACTAGATTCTCTACCATCATCATAATCTCTGACTGAGTCAATGATTCTTCTAGTAATGTCTCCCTTCCGAATACCTTTATCAATTTGCCCGATAACTCTCTGTAAATATCCTTCTCTTCCACCTATCTTCTCCTCATTAAGTTTCATAACTACTAGGTCAGGGCCATCACCAACACCATCCCACCCTTGCTTTTTCCAATAAGCTTGGGCATCACGCAGGTCATATTTGGTATGGCCACTGTCCTTGGCCAAATATTTCTTCGCATCAAATTTTATCACACCTGTAGTTTCAAATCCAGCCCTTTCATACAATGTTGGGGCGGCAATGGAGGATGTCCTGTCCGTATATGCCTTACCATACAATCCAAAGAGACCCGTAGTTTGCATGGACGAAAAACATCTTCAACTTCTTTCACATAAAAGGAATAGCATTCCTATAAAGAAGGGGAAGCCCCTGAGGGAAGATTCAGAATATATCCGCAAGGGAACCTGCAGCATTTTCATGTTCAATGAGCCGCTTGGCAAATATCGGTATGTAGATGCAAAAGAGCACCGGACCAAGATTGATTGGGCACATCAGGTCAAGAGGCTGGTTGATGAGGACTATCCTGATGCTGATGTTGTTTTGCTTGTACTGGATAACTTGAATACTCATAAGGTGGGATCGCTATACGATGCATTTCCCCCTCAAGAAGCGTTCCGAATTGCCTCAAGATTGGAACTCCATTTCACTCCCAAGCATGGAAGCTGGCTGAATATGGCAGAATGTGAACTCTCAGCACTCACTTCCCAATGCATTGCAACGAGACGCCTTCCTGATCTTGAGACTGTCCAGCGGGAAGTGTCCGCTTGGAGCCGTGAGAGGAATTCGAAACAGAAAGGCATAGACTGGCAGTTCACAACCGAGGATGCACGGGTCAAACTCAAGAGGTTGTACCCCATAATCAAGGAATAGGTTTAAGTGTTACAGCCTAATAGCGTAATCCCTCCCGAAAGATCAGGGGAGTTCTTGGATATTTAAAAATCACTCTCCAAGCTCCATACCATTCTTGAACGTGAACCTGACATCCGTCTTACCATACACTGTGGCATGATCGATCAGCGAATACCACAGTTCATCAGAGAACGCTGTAACCATTTCATCAAGTTTCCTCAATTCTTTGATGAACAGTTCTGTCTTGGCTTTTCGATATTGCCTGTTCCGTATCGTCGCATCCAATGTGGCTACCTGATCATTGCCTTTGATATATCGTTCAGAGAGCCGCTCGAACCGGGACTTGTAGCTTTCCTGATCCATTGCAACTGAGGCGTTCTCGGCGGTGAGCTGTTCCATCAGGCTGACCACTTCGGCCCTCTCCCTTCTCAGTTGAATAAGCTGTGCTTCCTCTTCTGCAGTACTGAACACCTCATCTCTGATTTTTTCAAATTCCCGTATCATCTCGGACTTATCAGTTATGAGCTTGTTCAGCACACTGACGAACAAAACCTTAATATCTTCCTCAGAGAAGTTTGGTGATCTGCACAGCTGACCTTTGTGCTTGTACTTACCGTTGCATTGCCACACGACCTTGCGGTACTTGGTATTGGCGTGCCATACTTTGGGACCGTAGAAGCTTCCGCACACCCCGCATCGTATACGACCCGAAAAAATATGGGTGCCATTGCTCGTTGCTTCCTGCTTGTTTCGATATGCAATTTCATGCTGGACCAAGTCGAAAACCTCTGAAGGAATGATCGCCTCATGGTTGCTCTCCACGTAATACTGGGGAACTTCTCCTTTGTTTACAACCGGCTTCTTTGTGAGGAAGTCGGCAATATAATACTTCTGAAGCAGGGCGTCACCCTTGTACTTCTCGTTGGAGAGGATTCGTGCGATGGTAGTGGAGTGCCATACCGGTTTCCCTGTCACTGTCCTGTATCCTTCATTTGTCAGTCTCTTGGCTATGGCATTGGGAGACATCCCTTGGAGAAATAGGGCGAAGATATATCGGACAAGCTTTGCCTGTTTGGGATTAACCTCCAAGTTGCCATCCTGACCCTTGTGATATCCGAGAAAACGGGTGTAGGGAACGCTAACTTGCCCATCTGCAAACCTCTTGCGCCGTCCCCATTTGACGTTTTCCGAGATGGATCGGGATTCTTCCTGGGCCAGGGAGCTCATGATGGTGATGAGTAGTTCCCCTTTGCTGTCAAATGTCCAGATCGACTCCTTCTCGAAATAGACCTCCACCTTGCTTTCCTTGAGCTTCCTGATGGTCTGCAGGCTGTCTACAGTGTTTCGGGCAAAGCGGCTGACCGATTTGGTGACTATCAGGTCGATCTTCCCAGAAAGGGCATCGCTGATCATCTGCCTGAATCCCTCCCGACGTGTGGTGCTTGTACCGCTGATACCCTCGTCTGTGTAGATACCGACAAACTCCCACTCCGATTTTCCTTTGATCATCGTGGTATAATAATCAACCTGAGCCTCATAGGAAGTGAACTGTGCATCACTGTCCGTTGAAACTCTGGCATATCCAGCAACCCTCCGTTTCGGAGCATAGAAACCAGTTAGTTGGCCTGTTGAAATATTCCGGGAAGCCGGGATTACCCGTACCTTTCTCACGCTTTCACCTCTCTCTTATTATCAGTTAGTTGTCTAGCTATCTTCTCCCGCCTGAGAGTCCATGCATCGCTTCTAGCAGTACTTTTCCAAGGGGCCTTCAGATTGTTTCCATCCTTGAGGTGGAACTCCAAGATATCGGCGAATACCACAATCTGTTTCACCTGCCCGTCAATCAAAGCCGCGTCGAACTCAGCATCCTTGGAAGCACCGTCCAGAGGACCGATGGTCGATTTGCAGGCCTGGCGCAAGGCTCGGAGCGGGAGATTTTTTGCACCGCAGGCCTTTACTCCGTTCTTTCGCTTGTTGGAACACCTGTATTGGCCCATCTGGTATTTGGTGAGCCCTCCTTTGCCTGTTGAGGTGCCGGGAGTGTAGGTGAGGGCGTTTCCACAGTAGCCGCAGACCAGCTTTCCTGTAAAACAGGTTGCCCGACGCCATTGTACCGCACCAATGGCTCGTCTCCTTTCACGCTCTGCTTCCACCTTTTGATGGAGATCTTCGCTGATGATCCTCGGGTGGGTCCTCTGGACCTCGAACTGGGGCAGTTCGCCACGGTTCATCTTCTTTTCATGGGTGATATGATCAGCCACAAAAGTTCTTTGCAGTATGCTGAAGCCGCGGTACTTCTCCTGATCGAGGATCCTGTGTATTGAGGTCTTTCCAAAAGGTAGGCCCTTACGGTTGAAGACTCCTTTCATTGCCAAGGCATCTGAGATCTCGGTAAGCTTCATGCCATCTGTAAAGGCCTCATACATGAAACGTATAGCCTCTGCCTCTTCTTCGACGATCTCAAAGTGGTTGGTGACCCATTTGTAGCCGTAGATGGTGTAGGCAAGGAACTGCCCCTGAGAGAAGCGCTTGCGGATACCCCACTTCACATTCTCGCTGATGGACAGGCTTTCCTCCTGGGCATAGGAGGCCAGGATCGAGAGCATCAGCTCGCCGTCAGGTGAGAGCGACTCAATATTCTCACGCTCGAATCTGACTGAGATGTTCTTTTCCCTCAGATACCGGACAGTGCGCAGCAGGTCCACGGTATTGCGTGCGAAGCGGCTGATGGACTTGGTCAGGATGATGTCGATTTTGCCTGCGTTGCAATCAGCAATGAGTTTCTGAAACTCAGGCCTGTTCTTGGTACCAGTGCCTGAGATGCCTGCATCTGCATACACTCCGACGTATTCCCATGAGGGATTGGATTGGATACGCGCGCTGTAATGGCTCACCTGTGCTGAGAGGGATTGCAGCAACTCTTCCGAGTCGACCGATACCCGGGCGTAGGCAGCCACTTTCTTCTTGGCCGGGAAGGAGGTTATGGTGTGATTGATTTTTGTTATCTTAGCCAAAGCCATACCCCTCCCTTTGTGTGTGAATTGTTGTTACATGACGATACAT
>CAXYZP010000127.1:0-5117 GCA_964293175.1 uncultured Sphaerochaeta sp. | reverse complement strand
TTTCCTTGTGACCAGTTTGCCCATCAGGAGCCAGGCAGTGATGCTGAGATTGCAGAGTTTTGCAAACTGAACCACGGGGTGACCTTTCCTATCATGAGCAAGGTAGAGGTCAATGGTAAGGGTGCTGACCCTCTCTACGTCTGGTTGAAGAAACAGGCTCCGGGAGTATTGGGCGGTTCCATAAAATGGAACTTTACCAAATTTTTGGTAGGCAGGGATGGTAAGAGTGTAGAACGCTTTGCATCGAAGACCGAACCAAAAGAGTTGAAAACCCCGATAGAGGGGGTTCTTTGATGGCACATCCACAACTTTTACTTTCCAATCAACTCTGCTTTCGGTTTTACGCCTTGGAACGTGAGCTTATGGCTGCATACCGTCCCCTGTTGGATCAGCTTGGGCTTACGTATGCCCAGTACATAACGCTTCTCTACCTTTGGGAGCATGAGAAGGCTACCGTGGGACAGCTCTGCTCGGCTCTCAGTCTGGACACAGGTACCGTCTCTCCTCTGCTTAAGCGTTTGGAGAGTGCCAAGCTTGTGGAAAGAAAACGCCTTCCCTCTGATGAGCGTACTGTTGAGGTTCGTCTGACAAAGAAAGGCAAGGCTTTGGAAGAGAAGGCCCTGAGCATCCCCGAACATATCGCCACCTGCTTGCTTGCAGATGATAAGGATGATCAGGGGAAAAGATTTTCAGAGTTGCAGCAGATGCTCGATGAAACCCTAGAACAGCTGAGGACTACCAGAAAACAAAGACTTGCAGTACAATGAACTATGGTCCGGGAGGGCCTGCGTTTATGAAGACTGAAAAAGAAGCATTAAAAACTGTACCGTCATTGGATCTTGAACGATATCTGGGTCGTTGGTATGAGATTGCAAGGTTTGCCCATGGTTTTGAAAAGAAACTTGTTGGGGTTACCGCCCAATATTCACTTCGCCCTGATGGGAAAATCCAAGTGGTAAACAGTGGTTTCAAGCATAAGCTCGGGGGAACATATACCAAGGTGAAAGCTGTTGCATGGAGAGCTGATGATGCAGTTCCCGGTGCTTTGAAAGTTAAGTTTTTCCATCTGTTCACTTCAGACTATCTGGTCTTTGGGTTGGATGACGAACACTACCAGTGGGCTCTGGTTGGCAATTCAGACCGATCATCACTTTGGTTTCTTACTAGGGAAGCTGAAATCTCTGCTGAACTGCTAGAGCAGATGAAGGGTATAGCACTTGAACATGGCTACGACCTGTCGAACCTGACAATGGTAGAGCAGCAAGAGCGGTAAGGCGTTTTTTTATTTCTTATTGATTGTCGAATCCTCAAGGAATATTTTCTTGGGGATTTTTTAGTTTGTTCTCAATCCACAGCCAGCTCTTCTCTTCAAAGTCGTCTTCAACATCCACCAAACGTGTTGACAAGTCATAGTTGTCAGGTAGTCCCAACAACGTGAGTATTGCTGCTGTGTCCTTGTCTGTTATTGCTTCAAGTTCACTGAGTCTTGTCTGCATGGTTATGGTTGCTTGTTGTGCCCTGACTTCTGTAAGGACATTTCCTTGTCCGGTCAACAGCGGTGCTAGGAAAAACAATGATGTCAGGAACAAGGCAATGATCAGGGATATGGTATTGGTGTGCCTCGTTTTGCGCAGTTTGGGCGGACAAGCTGGTTCGCAGAGGCCGCACCTGATGCAACTGCTGGATTTTACTGTGTCTTGCGCGCTTGGGTCTAGTCCGACTGGGCAAGCTTTGCTACAGGCGCCACATGCAATACATACATCAGATGGTCTCTGTATCTTTAGGATGCTGAATTTTCCTATGAAGGAAAGGACTGCTCCCAAAGGACAGAGCCATCTGCACCAGGGGCGCTGGATAAACAGGGATGTCAGCAGGGTGGTGAAAAGGACAAGCAGGGCAAGGGGTGCCACTTCCCCTGTGTAGAAATGCATCAGGGCATAGTAGGGATCTGCCTTGATGAATACCAGATTGAAGCTTTTTGCAGTCATATATACGATGAGGGCAAGAATAAGGTATTTGGTACTTGATAAAACTCTATCTAAGTTCTTGCTGATACTACCTTGGGGTATATGTACTTTCCTTGCCAGAGTGTTGATCCACTCCTGCACACTTCCCAAGGGGCAGAGCCAGCCGCAGAAGACAGGACCCGCCACTATCGTAGTGGTGAGGACCCCTGAGAGGAGTATGATATTCGCGAAGCCTGTCTTTGGAATGAACAAACCTTGGCTTGCAAGTCTTGTAAGGGTTGCTATACCTCCCATGGGGCAGATCATATGAAAAATACCGACAGGAAGGGCCAGTGCACCTAGGAATAGGGTTGCCTGTACAAGGGTGCGGATCCTTCTGCTATAGGACAGAGAAGATGATATCCTCATCATAGCCTCCCTTTGAGCAAATGCGACAGATGTTGAGAACCCTTTGTCCAGCTTGTGAAGCCACAAATGAAATGGTTGCCTCATTTGTGCGTTTGGCCTCTGTATTCCAAACTATAGGGCTCTGTAGGACAATGCCTTGTTCAGTCTTGTCCACTCTCCACTTTTGCTTGTCCAACATGAAGAGCGTTTCATCAGGAGGTATTTTGCAGTTGCGATGATCTTCGGAGAAGATCACCTGCAAGAAGTAGGACGCCCCTTTTTCAAGGGCTAGTGTAGAACCTGGAAGAATTCTCATATCCTCCATTGTCGGACCCGTGATTCTGAACTCCATCTCGCAGGCTAACAAGGGAAGTAAGAGACTGGTCATTAGTATACCGATGAGGAAAAACCTTTTTGAAATCATGAAGTACCTCCTTACACCAGGAATATTGCCTTCTTTTGGAATACATCATCGCAAGACTGCGTAAAGATTGGGTAAAGATTGGTAGGACAGAGCTGTTTTATACGTTCCTTCCTTGCTCTCTCTGTAAGGCAGAGCGTACACTTAAGCCATGATATATGTAGTGGAAGACAATGATGCCATACGCGAAACAATTTGCTCGTATCTGAAGCTTGCCGAGTATGAGGTTGAAGAGTTCAGCTCCGTGGCCTCGGTAGTGGAATCGATGGAGTTTAAGAAAGCCCGTCTGTGCATTCTGGATGTGATGCTCCCTGATGGCAATGGCTTTGAACTTGCCAAGCGCATCCGTGAAGCTCATAGCGACGTCGCCTTTTTGTTTCTTACCGCTAAAGAGTCAGAGAGCGACCGAATCCTTGGCTTGGAACTCGGAGCCGAGGATTATATCGTAAAGCCATTCTCTCCACGAGAGTTGGTTTTGCGTGTGCAGGCTATCCTGAGAAGACTCGATATTTCCCAGAAAACTCCTGAACAACAGGATGACAGTATACAAGAGTGGAAAGTCGACAACCATAGCCTCTCGATCAACAAGACTAGTCACCAAGTTTTGGTCAATACAGACGAGGTCTCCCTTACCAAGGTAGAGTGGAAGATATTGGTTTTTCTCTCCTCATACCCGGGACAGCTCATCAGTCGGGAAAGAATTCTTGGTGAGTGCCTGGACTATCTGCATGTTGGGTCGGATCGTACGGTGAATACCCATTTGAAGAACCTGCGCTCAAAACTGGGTGATGGGCAGTGGATAGAGACTGTGCGGGGCTTTGGATACAAATGGGTAGGGGAGGTGGTGCTATGAACATCCGAAAACCACAGGAGTTCTTCAATCGCCTTTCAGTGCGTACACTAGTCCTTGTGCTTGTCTCTCTTGGTATATTTGCCTCCGTCCTTGCACTGCTGCTTACCCTTGGCCTTGGGAAAATCATGGAGAATTGGCATGAGGATGAGAACAAGGCCTTGCATCAGTATGTTCGTTCTTCCCTGATGGAACTGCAGAGTGAAGCTGCAGTCGCTGGGAAATACGTGACACCGCCTGATTTGGTTCGTTCGTTTGAAGGCCTTCCTTTTGCTCCTGAATACATAGTGGTCACCGATAAGGATGGATCACTGCTTTATTACTATAAGGAAGCGGAAAGGGGGAGCGGACGGTCAAGGATAGCACTCAAGAATCTCAAGGATATCCAGCAATGGAATGATCTCACACTTGATGATGGCACCTTGGCCTTTAGATATGCGCTGCATCTGCCACCTTTTGATGAGCAGGCTTCCAATGGGTTTCTCATTGCCGCTTCCAAGTTGTTGCTGCTCTGGGCCTTGGCCCTCGCGGCTGTCCTTTCCCTGTTCCTTGCCTATCTGTTTACCCGGCCATTGAAACGTGAGAGCAAAAGTATGGTCAGATCTTTGCAGAGTATGGCCGACGGAAAGCGGGATGTCCCTCTTATGTTGGGCAAGGTTGGTGAGTTCAACGACATTGCAGTCGCTTCCCAGGTATTGCAGGACCATCTGGTAGAGGAGGAGCAACTTCGCAGGCAATGGGCTGAGGATGTTGCCCATGACTTGCGCACACCTTTGTCTGTCTTGCGTGCACAATTGGAGGCTATGGTCGATGGTGTCTTCACTATAGAGCGAGCACGCTTGGAGAAATTGGTCCTTGAAACTGAAAAACTGGAAACACTGGTGAACAGTCTTGCCCTGCTTTCCCATCTGGAGACTCCTGGATTTAGCCCAAAACTACAGGATATCAACCTTGAGTCGTTTCTACATACCTTGAAAGAGCAGTATGACCCTCAAGCCATGCAAAGGGCTATGAAGTTAAAGGTCGTCTCACCGGAGGCTACCTTGCTCTCTGATCCTTCCCTGTTGGAACGAGCCTTGGGAAATCTTCTCTCAAATGCCATCAAGTACGGCAAGGAAGGGACGACGGTATTGCTTGTGGTAACAGTGGCACCGGACTCCGGAGCCCAGTCTCTGTGTATAGAGAATGAAGGTGTAATTGGGCAGGAAGTGCTCTCTCATATGTTTGACCGTCTCTACCGTGGGGAAGAGGCCCGCTCTAGTGAGGGAACCGGTCTTGGACTCTCAATAGTGAAGGCTATTGTTGAAGCCCATCATTGGAGCATTGCTATCACGTCGGAGAGCACGACTGAGGTAGTCCTCTCATTTACCTAATCTTTACCGTATGTGAGTGGTAACTCCATAGGCTGAACGTATAGTTAGGCTATCAAAAGACTGGAGGTTCTTCAATGAACAAAAGAAACATCAGTATGGTAGCCATACTTCTCGTAATG
>CAXYZP010000126.1:0-5124 GCA_964293175.1 uncultured Sphaerochaeta sp. | reverse complement strand
GACCGATGGCCAATCCACCAAACACACCAACACCAAATGCAAGGGTTGAGGAAGCTCCAGCGGCAATTGCTGCGGCGATGAAATTCATGAGCAGGAACCCGTAGATGGTCTGGGTCAGTGGAGCACCAGCAAAAGCGACCATGATAAAGGGTGCGGGCTTACCGTTTGCATAACATTTCTTCCACCCGCCGACTGCTGCCTGAGCTGCAGCACCTGCACCAAGACCGGAACCTAGAGCAGAAAGGGACAAGGCGCAAGCCAGTCCGATAAATTCCAAATTAGCCATGATTTCTCCTTAGTTGTTCGTAAACAACGATTCAGTTTTCTTGTACCGTCTGTGAGAACGGTTCATATGAGATTCCAGTCCACTCCATACCGAGTTGGCCGGAAAATTCCAAAAGATTAAGTCGTACACCATGTACAACTACAGAGAGCAGACCCATAACCAGGTTAAGGGAGTGCCCGATCACCAGGACCAATACACCGGCAATGGCTGCAAAGCCTGAGAGCATCCCACCGGCCATACTGTTGAAGCTCTGTGCTATTGCTACAGAAGCCATACCTACGGCAAACAGGCGGATGTAACTCATGATATTGGAGAAACAGCTGATCGTATTGAGGAATGTGGTGAAAAATCCACCCAAACCCGAGGCAAGTCCCTTACCAAAGGAGATACCTGGGCCTTGTGCACCAAATACCACAACCAGGACAAAACCAACACCAACTGCCCCACCGGCGATAGCAAAATTAACACTTTCACCGACGACCAACTGCAATACGATAAAGTAAAGAGCCATAACATCGATCATCCAACCGACATCAGCAAACAAACTCATATCCTTCTTGGGTGCCTTATGTACGATATTCAGCACACATGCCAAGGAAAGTTGCACCGCTCCGATTATAAAGCAGAATTTCATCACCTGGTTCTGGGCAGTGACGGCATCAAGGCCGAACATTTCCGGATAGTTGGAAATTGAAGGAATGACCAACTTCTGTAGGAAAGGCATGGATTCAAGAATCATCTTGGAACCAAACCACGTGCCGGTCAGAGACCCCCAGACAATGGTGGCTACGCTCAACACATAGATAAGCAATACCATGGTATTTGCCTTCTTTGCCTTGATATGCATACCGCCGGCAGCCAAGAGGAAGACCAGACCGTAGCCTGCATCACCTATGATCATGGCAAAGAATAGGGTAAAGAACAGCAAGAACCAGAGGCTGATGTCATTCTCCCTATACCCGGGGACAGTTCCCAGGATATCAAATACCGGTTTGATGATACCAACACCCTTTGCATACTTGACTTGGGTCGGAGGATCGTCCTCTTCTGTCGGGTCGACTATAAGATAGCCCCACCCTTGATTGGAGGCGAACGACCGAAACGCCTTCTCTTCAGGCTCAGGAAGGTATCCGGTGATCCAGGTGAGGTCATCACCACCATCAGAAGCTTCAGAAACCTGTTCGAAATGCAATTCCTGATCAGCGCGATCCATCCTAAACTGATAGGCATCAAGATAGATACCCGCCTCCTTAAGGCTGGCATGTATCTCAACAAGACGTTGTTTGTCATAGGCATTGCGCTCTAAAAGTTCTGCAAGCCCAATTTCAGGGATAAAAAACCGAGTAGCACCGACATTGCTGTCAAGCGTCGCATCTACCAAAGCTATTACCTGAAGCGGGCCAATCGGAGAGAGCTCAATATACGGAATTGTAGGATCGAGAGCCTTCAAATCTTTCTTGGACAAGGTATAGAAAGCAAGTGAAACCCCATCTCTTGCTAGTTGGGCAATCTCATCAGGGTTAAAATCACCCCAAGGTCTCAAGTGCTCAATACTCGCATTATCCTTGGTCACCTCTTCCTCAAGCTTGGCCTTTGTTTCAAGCAGCTGTTGAAATCGTTCGTGAAGCTCAACAAACACCTCTTCAGAAACATGTTTCTGTTTCGGTATTTTCTTGGGATCAACCAGATCAAAGATGCCACTACGAACCTTTACCAATTCATCCATCTGCTTCTTAAGGTCTTCACTTTTTTCTGTGCGTACACTCTCGGTGAAGATGTGCATCACACCCTCTTTTCTGAGAGTCCTCAGCATGGATTTCTTATTGTGGGCCTGTACAATGACAGATACTTTTTTCATAGGAACAATCATATCAGGCCTCCTTTATTAGTTTTTTCTTAGCAATCTTTCCCGTTACCACGGCAGCCGTCTGCTGATCACCCAAATAGATGGCAATCTTACGGATATTTTCCTTGGCTTCTGGAATCTTCACCTTTTCAAAGAGATTGACTCTCTGGCTCGTGGTCCTCAGCTCCTTGTTCAACAGTTTGACCTGCTGTTCAAGCGTTGCTATAAGAGCATCAAAGCGAGAGACATCCCGCAAGCTTTCAAGTGCCTGGTCAACCCAAAGAGGATAGTCATTAAGGTCATAGCTGATGGGCTGAAAGGAAAGCTCCTTAAATATGGGGATGGACACCCCTGCAATATTTCCTACAGAGCGTTCCACCCTATCGATCTTTATCAAGGTATCCAAATCAAGCTCATCAGTAAAAACCGTATTTTCATGAAAAACAGCTATCCACACCTGCATCGCCAAGACCAATTGCTTCTGCTTATGTCGCATATCGGCAACTTCAGCCTCTATCTGTCGGATAACCATCTGCAGCTGTTGTTTTTTCAGTTGCAGGGTCGGCAGATAGCGCTGATACTGCTTGAGGCGATCCTTCTGCAGTTTCTGCTCATTTTTAGTCAGTTTGACAGCCATCGTTCCCCCTTAGTCAACCGACTTATTCGGCCAACGGTTGAGAATCAGATCGCTCTTCAATCCTGTCTCATTCGGTTCAAAACACTCGGCTAAGATTTCCCAGCCCAAATCAAGGGCCTGTTCAAGAGGAATGTTGACACTGAGGTCCATCAGCTTTTCCTCAAACAGAGCTCCATATTTCAGCAACTTATCATCCCACTCGGTCATCATGAAGCCCATGGAATTCTTTTCAACGGACTCCTTGTAGGAGGCGAACAGCTTGATCATACCATCCATAAGAGCACGGTGGTCATCGCGGGTGTCCTTGTTGACCTGCTGCTTCAAGCGGGAAAGTGACCCGAAAGGCTCGATCCTTCCACCCTTGAGGTAGTACTGACCTTCGGTGATATAGCCGGTATTGTCAGGAACCGGGTGAGTGACATCATCTCCGGGCATGGTGGTGACAGCCAGAATGGTCAGTGAGCCCGCACCTTCAAAGTCAACTGCCTTCTCATACCGTGAAGCAAGAGAACTGTAGAGGTCTCCAGGATATCCACGGTTGGAGGGAACCTGGTCCATGGTAATGGCCATTTCCTTCATGGAGTCGGCAAAGTTTGTCATGTCGGTAAGCAGGACCAGAACCTTTTTACCATCGAGGGCAAACTTCTCTGCTACGGCCAAAGCCATATCAGGGACAAGCATACACTCTACAGTAGGGTCACTGGCTGTATGGACAAACATGATCGTCCTACTCATGGCACCACTCTTTTCCAAGGTATCCTTGAAGAAGAGATAGTCATCATACTTCAGTCCCATGCCACCGAGGATGATCAAGTCAACTTCGGCCTGCATGGCAATACGTGCCAACAAAGGGTTGTAAGGTTCACCACTTACCGAGAAGATCGGCAGTTTCTGACTCTCAACGAGGGTATTGAACACATCGATCATCGGAATACCGGTACGAATCATGTTCCTTGGAATAATTCTCTTGGCTGGGTTAACAGCAGGACCGCCAATATCGATCATATTTTCAGTCAGCGAAGGGCCTTTGTCACGGGGCTTACCCGTACCATCAAACACACGACCAAGCAAGTTTTCGCTATAGGATACCCGCATGGGCACTCCTAGAAAGCGAATCTGGTCTCCGGTGGAAACCCCTTGAGCCCCTGCAAAAACCTGCAAGGAGACAAGGTCACTGTCGAGCTTGATGACGTTGGCATAACTGTCGCCATGAGTAGAACTCACAACTGCGAGGTCCCCGTTGCTGACCCCTTCTGCACGTACAGTTATGACGTTTCCTACGATTGATTCTATCTTTGAATATACTTTTTGCATCATCTACCCCTTACATCAACTTTTCGGCAACAGCGTCAAATTGCACGAACTTGCCCTTATAGAGTGTATTGATCTCTTTCTCTATTTGGGTGAAACGCTCACTCTTGAACTCGACGTTATTCCAGTCAAGGAATTTCTGCCTGACCGTATTGAAAAAGGAACGAACCTGTTTCTTATTCTCAAGATCGTAGTTGGCTGCAAGGACGGAGAACAGCAGAGTAAATACATGCGTCTGTCTTTCTACTGGAACGGATGCGTCTACCGGGTCAAAGGAGTTCTGCTGCAAATAGCATGCATCGATGAGTTCGCTCTTCTGATAGACAACATAGTCAGCGATGGAAGTACCTTCCTCACCGACAACTTTCATCATCTGGTTGATCTCTCCACCCCTAAAAAGGATTGAACGGGCAAAATCCACCTTGTTGGAAGCAATAATGCCGCTGTACTTGGACCAGGACCCAAGTGGGTCGATGGCAGGATACTTACGTGCATCACTACGTTCGCGGCTCAGACCATGGAAAGCTCCGACAACCTTCAGAGTTGCCTGAGTTACAGGCTCCTCAAAGTTTCCTCCGGCGGGACTGACCGTTCCACCGATGGTGACCGATCCGATCCTACCGTCCCTGAGCCGTACTTTTCCTGCACGTTCATAGAACTCAGCAATGCGGCTTTCAAGATATGCAGGGAAAGCTTCGTCACCGGGAATCTCCTCAAGGCGACCACTCATCTCACGCATTGCCTGAGCCCAACGTGAAGTAGAGTCAGCTAGCAAGAGAACGTTCAAACCCATCTGACGGTAGTATTCAGCCATGGTAACAGCGGTGTATACCGAAGCTTCTCGGCTTGCGACCGGCATGGATGAGGTGTTACAGATAATAATTGTTCTTTCCATCAGGGAACGGCCGGTCTTGGGGTCTATCAGTTCGGGGAACTCCTTGAGTACCTCGACGACCTCACCCGCACGTTCGCCGCAGGCTGCGATGATGACGATGTCAACATCAGCATTACGGCTGGTCATATGCTGCAGTACTGTCTTTCCTG
>CAXYZP010000125.1:0-5159 GCA_964293175.1 uncultured Sphaerochaeta sp. | reverse complement strand
AGCTTTGGAGCCGGTAGCAGACAAAGGAGTTGTTGACCAAGCTTTTTCTGTCGAAGTCAAGAAACAACTCCCTCGCTTAGCCACCCTGGTGAAGCAACGCCATGCCAATCTACGTCTGGTCTATAAGAACTACTGTAAACGCGAGAATCTGCATTTCCCTACTCATCAATTTCCTGTCAATGCAAAAGCAGTTCCTGCTAACCAGCACACAGAACCTTTGGCTACTGTGCTCCCTTCTAAGGTAGGAAGAAACGACCCCTGTCCTTGTGGAAGCGGCAAGAAGTACAAGAAATGCTGTATGCTCTGATCCTTATCTCTTATTTGTAAGGATTGGCCTCACTCTTTTTGAGGGTATCCTTTTCTGGGAAGCCCAAAGCTGCAAGCACCTTTACCGTCTTATCAAGCTGGTAGGCAGGTACCCACCTGACGGTGAGCCTCACTGCATTGGTATCAGGCAACTGCTCGGCATAGGGCCTGAGTCCTGCATTAAGCAGACGGTCATACTGGGAGTAGGCCGTCAGTAGCGAGGAGTATGCCCCGACCTGTATCTGGTACCAGCCGGTATCACCGGCTCTGTCGTATTTGGATTCAGGTACATCGGGTGAGAATATCAAGGTGAGTGTCACATTGGCTATGCCGCTATCAAGCATGCCTGCCTGCTTGGCAGCGGCAGGAGTCAGGTCGATGATGCGCCCTTCGACAAACGGACCTCGGTCGTTGATCCTTACGTCCACACTTTTATTCTTGTCCAAGTTGGTCACCCGCACCAGGGTACCGAACTTCAGGCTCTTGTGGGCAGCCGATAGCGAGGTGTCATCGAATATCTCCCCATTGGCAGTGAGGCTTTCACTCTTGTCACTGGTGTACCAGGAGGTGATTCCCTTCTCGATGACGGACCCGGGTTGCGCTTCCGCTTCTGCGAAAAGCGGAACTATAAAAAAGAGGCAGATCAAAATGACTATTGCTCGTTTCATACCTATAGTATACGCCTAGCTCTTTTGTTTTTGCAACACAGTGTTGAATTACTCTGCCTCTTTCCATTATACTTGATCTCTATGAGCGAAAAGAACGTATCTACACATTGGGCGGACATCTACGCCGACAAGATTATTCGTGAGAAGGGCGATAAGGAGTGCTATACCTGTGCTTCTGGCATTACCCCTTCTGGAACAGTCCATATAGGAAACTTCAGAGAAATCATCTCTGTGGACCTTGTGGTGAAGGCGCTTCGGGCCAAAGGCAAGAACGTAAGGTTCATCTACAGTTGGGATGACTACGACGTATTCCGCAAAGTTCCCAAAAACATGCCCCAGCCCGAACTGCTGGAGACCTTCCTACGCAAACCCATAACCCTCGTACCCGACACCAGCGGTAGGGCAGACAACTATGCCCATGCCAACGAACTGGATGTCGAGAAGATCCTCCCTGTAGTAGGGGTGGAGCCTGAGTACCTCTACCAGGCCCAGCGCTATCGGGCCAGTGAATATGCCCAAGCCATGCGCACAGCCTTGGAAAAGAGAGACGAGATCCGCGTCATCCTGGACGAGTTCCGCACCGAACCCCTTGAAGAGGGGTGGTGGCCTGTTTCCGTATTCTCCTCGTTCTCAGACAAGGACAATACTACTGTCCTCGATTGGGACGGCGAGTGGGGCGTCACCTATAGGGATGACGACTCCAACCAGACAGAGACCCTAGACCTGCGCACCACCCCATACGCCAAGCTCCCTTGGCGCCTGGACTGGCCGATGAGATGGGCCCATGAAGGGGTCGACTTCGAACCTGCAGGTAAGGACCATCACAGTGAAGGCGGATCGTTCGACACCTCAAGGAAGATGGTCACCGTCTTCGGAGGCGAAGCTCCCGTATCCTTCCAATATGACTTTATCAGCATCAAGGGAAGGGGAGGAAAGATCTCCTCTTCAAGTGGAGATGTCATCTCCCTTTATGAAGTGCTGGAGGTCTTTACCCCTGAAATTACCCGTTACATGTTCGCAGGGACCAGGCCAAACTCCGAGTTTGCCATCTCCTTCGACCTTGACGTGTTGAAGATGTACGAGGACTACGACAACTGCGAGCGCATCTACTTTGATGTTCTTAAGGTCAATGACAAGCGCAAGGCAAAGGAAAAGAGAATCTATGAACTGAGCCAGGTAGGGGACATCCCCACCGAGGTCTCCTTCCAGATTCCTTTCCGTCACCTCTGTAATCTCCTGCAGCTGCATGAAGGCAACATAGCTGTTGCCATCAGCACACTGGGTGAGATGACTGCAAGCCAGAAGCAACGCCTGGAGGTTCGCTGTGCATGTGCATGGAACTGGATCACCACCTTTGCCCCTGAAGACTTCAAGTATCGCCTTGCAACCGAGGCCGATGCTAAGGTCTCCCTTACCGAAGTGGAGCTCAAGGCCATACATGACCTAACAGCTCTGGTTGAGGTGATGGATACCCTTGAGAACAAGGAATACACCACTCGCCTCTACGATGCGGCTAAGGACAACGGTATTGATACCGGCGAGTTCTTCCAGCTTGTCTATCGGGTGATGATAGGAAAGGACAAAGGCCCGAAGCTCGGACCCTTTATAAAGACCTGTGGCAAGGAGAAGACCCTTTCCATTCTTACTCGATATTAACGATACACATAGCGTCACAATTCTATTGTATACTGAAGGGGAGCATCTGCTCCCTTTCACTATCTGGAGGTATCTATGAAAGTTCTTATGATCAACGGAAGCCCGAACGAGAAGGGCTGCACCTATACTGCCTTGAGCGAAGTCGCCACCTCTCTGACAAAACAGGGCATCGAAAGTGAAATCCTTTGGATAGGCAAAGGGGATGTCCACGGCTGCAGTGCCTGTGGTTCCTGCAAGACTACCGGCGTCTGTATCTTTACCGAAGACAGGGTCAATGAAGCTGTCCTGAAAGCGAAAGCCTGTGATGCCCTTGTAGTTGGCTCCCCTGTCTATTATGCCGCAGCCAATGGAGCTGTTGCTGCATTCCTTGATAGGCTGTTCAGAGTTGCTATCAAGCACATGGCATACAAGCCAGGTGCTGCAGTAGTCTCTTGCCGTAGGGGAGGGGCCAGTGCCACCTTTGACCAATTGAACAAGTACTTCACTATCAGCGAAATGCCTGTTGTATCCTCAACCTACTGGAACAGTGTCCATGGCAATACACCGGACGAGGTTCGTCAGGATCTGGAAGGTCTGCAGGTTATGCGTAACCTTGGTTCAAACCTAGCGTGGCTACTGGCGTGTATTGAAGCAGGAAAGGCACAGGGTGTTGCCCTTCCTATGCGTGAAAAACCAATAGTGACAAGTTATATCCGCTAGAAAAGAGTTGCCCCCTGACAGGAAAGTTCTTCCTGCCAGGGGGCATGCTACCAATTCTTGTTTTCTGTTTTCCTGTTTATTTTTCTTACTCTTTTGATTTCTCTCTCTCTCTATACCTAAAATATGCAAGCTTCTCATTTTATTGTACATTTGTGCTTTGTTATGGTAATGTATATAGCATGAATGTACAGAAGGTGATGCGATATGATCGATGATGAAGCTATTATAATGCAGATGGTAAAACCTAATAGGGGGATTGTTACGACTACACAAGTAACGGAAGCAGGAATTCCAAGACGTTGCCTAGGCACCATGGTTCGGTCTGGGATGTTGCTCAAGGTGGACCGAGGTATCTATACACTTCCTGAAACCTGGGAGGACGAATTGTTTTTCCTGCAATATCGTTTTTCAAAAGGTATTTTTTCCCACGAAAGCGCATTGTATCTTCACGTTATGGCTGATCGCACACCGTTGCGATATACGATGACGTTTCCTTTTGGTTACAATACTGGCAACGTCAAGAATCGAGGTGTTGTAGCAAAGCTTTCCACTAAAGAAACGTATACGTTGGGAATTATGACCTTGTCTTCCCCCAGTGGCAATCCAATCCAAGTATATAATATTGAGCGTACCCTCTGTGATATTGTAAAAGCCCGTCATAAAGCTGATATACAGGTGGTCAACCAAGCAATGAAGATGTATGCTCGCTCACGAACAAAAGACATTGGAAAACTCATGGACTATGCTGATATCCTTCGGGTGAAGCCGAAGATTCTTACCTATATGGAGATTCTTTTGTGATAACCAACAACCCTATGCAATTGAAGGCGCGTATCAAGAAAATGGCAGCTGAAAAAAAACTTCCAGCGCAATTGGTCATGCAAAATTTCATGATGGAACGGGTGCTTGAAAGGCTTGCTCTTTCAAACTATAGAAAGAACTTTATCATCAAAGGGGGATTCCTTATTGCAGTCATTGTCGGCCTCGAATCACGATCCACCATGGATCTTGATACGACCATCAAAGGTTTTGAGCTTACCAATGATTCCGTCAAGGAAATATTTGAACACATCTGCAATATACAGGTGGACGATGATGTGATATTTTCTGTAAATCGAACAACCAATATTCGCGAAACCGAGGACTATCCGGGTATTCGTGTCAGCTTGGTTGCCAGCTATCCTCCCTTGCAAGTCCCTTTGTCCGTCGATGTAACCACCGGTGATAAAATTACACCTCGCGAAATAGAGTATTCATTTCAGTTATTGTTTGATGAACGATCCATCTCCGTCATGGCATATACTCTTGAGACGATATTGTCTGAAAAGATAGAAACAATACTCTCAAGAAATATTGCCAATACCCGTCCAAGAGACTTCTATGATGTCTATATCCTGTATTCGCTTCGATGGAGAGAATGTAGAGTGCCGATTTTGAGGAAAGCTTTGGATAGAACTGCGAATAATCGCGGTACTAACTCTGTTCTGGGACAATATGAAAGTATTGTTGCCAACATACGGATTAATCCCCGGATGCATGATTTTTGGTCAAATTACCAAAAGGAATTTGATTATGTCAAACCTGTTAGGTTTGAGGATACTTGTGATGTGGTACTCAAAATCATGAAAACATTACAGGCTTAAATGCACATGTGATTTGTATCCCCCAATTATATGTGTATCTCTTAGTGGAACATCATCTCTACCACAATAATCAGTATGATCCTGAACGTACAAAAGAAAAGGTGGCCTTTTCTTGGCCACCTTTTTTCTTGCTCTCTAGCGCAGAATCCTATCTAGGACTGCCGCATTGTTTCTCCACTTGTCCTGG
>CAXYZP010000124.1:0-5217 GCA_964293175.1 uncultured Sphaerochaeta sp. | reverse complement strand
TATCTAACTTTATTTCTAAATCAGTATCTGAATCTCTCTGTGCTTTTTTTATTTGCAGGAAGATATCCCAAGGGAGGATTAACGTTCCCACGCGATTTGAAAACTAACATGATGATGAAAACCATCATGCTCAACATTCGTCTTCCCAGAATTTTACTCGCTCTCATAGCTGGGGCGATTCTCAGCGCAGCGGGCTTCACGTTCCAAATGCTTTTTGCAAACCCTCTGGTTGAACCTGGATTTCTGGGTGTCAGTCAAGGTTCGGCTTTTGGTGCTGCCTTGATTATTGTGCTTGGCAACAACAACTCTGCAATGGTACAGATAAGTGCTACCTTCTTTGGACTTCTCGCCCTTGGAGCTTCCTATTTCCTTGCTAAGAGATTCCGCTTTGGCGGGTGGCTGCTCAGGCTAGTGCTCTCCGGTATTGCCGTATCGGCAATCTTTTCCTCTGCCTTGGGGGTGATAAAACTGGTGGCTGAACCCACCAAAGACCTGCAGGATATTACATTTTGGATGATGGGAGGCTTGTGGAACAGCAACTGGAAGCAGATTCTCACTGTCATGCCGATAGTCCTCGTATGTCTGGTTATCCTATTCAGCTATCGCTGGAAGATGAACCTGCTCTCCCTCCAGGAAAAAAGCGCCTTCTCGGTAGGACTTAACCCCAAGCTGGACAGAACAATCTTACTGGTGGTTGCCACCGTAGGGACCACCCTTACCATCTCACTGACCGGCCTTATCGGATGGGTAGGCCTCATCATGCCACACCTCTCTCGCAAGCTGTTCGGTTCCGACAGCAAGGCGGCCCTTCCCGGCTCCATGGTAATGGGTTCTCTGTTCCTTCTTTTGTGTGACACGGTAGGGAGGACACTCCTGCCCACGGAGATCCCTATAGGGTTGCTTACCAGCTTTATCGGAGCTTTCATATTTATAGTGATCCTTTCGCTCAAACACCAGGATGGCAAGGCATGACAGCGATTAAGATTGAGGATCTAAGCTTTACCTATCCCAGTGGAACAAAAGCCCTCGACTCTATCTCCTTGGAGGTCGAGCAGAACTCTACCCTAGCAATCCTAGGTTCCAACGGTGCTGGGAAAAGCACCCTTATGGACCTGCTTTTCGGCTGGAAACCCTCTTCAAACATCACTCTGTTTGGAAAGCCTCTGAAGGAATACGGAAGAAAAGAGCTGGGAAGAAATATTGCTCTGGTTCCCCAGAGCGAACACTACAACTTCTCCTTCACCCTTCTCGACTACACACTATTCGGCAGGGCACCCTATCTCGCTGAGATGGCATCCCCTACCGATAAGGACGTGCACATAGCGTATGAAGCGCTTAGGACGGTGGGTCTTGCCTCTTTTGCCCAGAGGTCGATAACCTCGCTTTCAGGAGGAGAAGGTCAGCTGGTCCTAATAGCACGTGCCATTGCACAGCAGAGCAAGGTCCTCTTACTCGATGAGCCCACCAGCGCCCTTGACCCTGCCAATAGAAGAAAGGTCATTGAAATACTCTCTTCCCTTCATGAACAGGGAAAAACGATTATCTTCACTACGCACGATGCACAGTTTGCCTATGAGCTTGCTACACATGTGGCAATGCTCAAAGGGGGAAAGCTGCTCGCCCGCGGCATAAAAGAGAGGGTAGTCACCAGCTCCTTGTTGACCACCCTCTATGAAACTGAAATGACCGTATGCACGGTTGGGGGAAAGACCCTTATTTACTAAAACCTTGTTTACTACATTTCCATAGGGACAAACGAAAAACTCCGTACATCAAAAAGTCCGATATCAGTAAGCTTATACAGGGGAATTACAGGCAAAGCCATAAAACTGAGAGTGGTGAAGGCATCCATATCCTTGTTTATAGAGAACGACTGTTGCCCCACTTCATGCAGGGTATCCAAGGCTTTGGCAACCTCTGATCCCCTCTTGTCACTCATCAGGCCCCCTATGGGCATAGGAAGCGAGGCAAGGACTTTGCCCTCCTTGATCAGGGCCATACCACCACCAATACGTATGAGGTACTCTACAGCTACGACCATATCCTGGTCATTGTCCCCTGCCACTACGATGTTATGCGAGTCATGGCCTACAGAGGAGACTATGGCCCCACCCTTGAGCCCCAAGCCTCTGATAAGGGCAACACCGACATTACCTGTGCCCTTATGGCGCTCGATCACAGCGAGCTTGACGATATCAACTGAAGGATCATGAACCCACGCTCCGTCAACGACAAGGACATCTGCTTCACCGGCTCCCGTAACTACGCCCCCGGCGATAGCATCGATAATCCGCACATGTGAACTTTTCAACGGAAGAACTAACCTGGAGCGGGAGAAATCCTTGACATCCATCTTACCGGCGACACTCCCGTCATGGTGAGAGGTGACAGGCTTGAGAATCTTTCCATCCTGGGCAACCAGCTCTCCTGCGATATAGACATGGCTCATAGAGAAATCTGTAAGATTGTTACAGAGAAGCAGATCTGCCCTACGTCCGGGGACGATGGCACCGCGGTCCTCAAGATTGTAGCACTCACTGCTGTTGACCGTTGCCATGCAGATGGCTTCGATGGGATCGAGGCCATCAGCAACAGAAATCCGTACGTTGTTGTTGATATGCCCATCTTGGAGAATACTCTTGGGCTGACGGTCGTCAGTGCAAAAAAGGCATCGTCTGCTGTTAGCCGGGGTTACTCCTTGTAGGAGGCCCAAGACATTCTTACAGGCAGACCCTTCACGAAGCATGACATACATGCCGCGACGAACCCTACTGTGCAACTCTTCTGCGCTCTCACACTCATGGTCGGTCTTGATGCCTGCCGAAGCATAGGCGTCAAGATCAGAGTCGAAGATCGCCGGGCTATGCCCATCAATGATCTTTCCTAGCTTTTTTGCTTCCCATATCTTATCCAATACAAGGTCATTGCCGGCAATGACACCGGGATAGTCCATCATCTCCCCAAGACCCAACACCCTGGACTTTCCGATACGCTTTGCTATTTCTGGAGCATGTAAGATAGCTCCGCTATTCTCAAATTCAGTGGAAGGCACACACGAGGGAACCATAAAGAAGGCCTGTAAAGGGGTATTTTCAGTTGCCTTTAGCATATAGTCGAGTCCTGCAAGACCGGTGACATTACAAAGCTCGTGGGGATCTGCAACCACGGTGGTGGTACCACAGGGGACAACGAGGTTGGAAAACTCCTCAGGGGTGCTGTGGGAGGACTCTATATGTACATGGGCGTCGATAAAGCCAGGCAGAAGATACTTCCCCTTGGCATCAACAACCTTTTTGGCCTTGCCTTCTCCATTTTCTGCATACCCGCAGATAATGCCGTCTGCTATGAGCAGGTCAGATGAGAACCACTCTTTATTATATACATCAAGTATGAGCGAACCTGTTATACAAAGGTCTGCCTCCTCACGGGTGGTAGCCACTTCTATTATATGTTTCATCTGTTTTATACTCTGTTTCTTTTCTGCCATGTTTTCTCTCCTTCTGTAGAATACCACATGTTCTTAGGTAGTAGCGCTGTTTGTCAACCTAGTTTTCGCTTTTATTTTGACTTTCGTTAGTCAGACTTCCTCTTTTTTTTCTTTTAAAGGCCGATACGTTGTCTTCACTTCTGGTAACGCATAGGTTCTTGTTCTATCAGTGCTCCAGCGTAAAGGATTTCTTTCCCTTGCTGCCAGAATTGTCTTATTTCGTTTAGAAAACAAATCTTCAGTTTCACCGTTCCTAGCCTGCATTGGAGTAGCATACGCCAATCCAGAATGTTGGTGAATATTATTGTACCAGTGGACAAAATCAGCATACCAGATACGTGCAACCTCTATAGTTTCAAAGTTTTTTGGATATCCCACTGAATATTTCAGCGTCTTATGCCATGATTCAATGAAAGCGTTGTCATTGCTACACCTCGGACGGGAGTAACTACGGCTAATAAACAGGGAGTCCAGGAAGACTGCAAGGGTCATTCCTCTCATGGGGTGCCCATTGTCGGCCATGATGATTTGGGGTATAACCTTCAAATCTCGTGTAATCCTAGCAAACAAAGTTTGAGAAAGCTCGTCCGATTCATATGTCTCTATGCACCACCCCACAATACTCCGGTCAAACAGATCGATGACAGTGTAAGCATACAAAAAAATACCTCTAACCGGAGTTTTCAGCCAGGTTATGTCCCAACTCCAAACTTGATTCGGCCCTGTTACAGTGATCTCAGTACTCTCCCTGGTGGCGCTAGGCTTCCTGGACTCACTACGATGGCCCATTGCCTTACGCTTGCGCAGGACACGATACATGCTGGATGTGCTGGCGATATAGACACCTTCCTGAGCAAGGGTTGCCGTAATCTGCTCTGGGGTATGGTCTGCGAACCTCTTGCTGGTAGCCTCCTTATACAGGGCATCCCACTCCTCTGGAGTAAGGGCAAGCTTGCTGGTGGGGTGGGAGCTGCCTTTCCGTTTGTCACGCAACCCCTTGCTCCTCCAGTTCTGGATAGTCCTTACAGTGATGCCCAGGAAGCCACAGGTGGACCTTTCAGCCACTCCCAGTGACTTTGCCTCATTGACAAAGGAAAGGATCTCCTGCTTCTCCGTTTCCGAAGTCAGTTCTCCTCGTCCAGAAATAGGCTCCGATGTTTTTTTTTAAGGGTCAGCAGCACTGCAACATCTGCAAGAGCCTTTTCCTTTATGGCCAGTTCCCGTTCCTTGGCACGAAGATCCTTCTCCAGCTGCTTCTTTTCTTTCTTAAGGTTTGTATTTTCAGTTTTTAGTGCGTTTTGCTTGTCCTGGACCATACCGGCTAACTCCTGCTCCCACAAAGGGAGGTGTTCGGAGTGCAACCCCTGTCGTCTGAGCCATTCACCACGATTGCTATCGTCCAGTGTCTTGCTTTCCAGCAACAGTGCAAGTTTCTCTCCGGGACCCCTCTGTGATGGTGTAAGGTCATCAGAAGAATCCAGCCCCAGTCTACCAGCTTTGTGTTTCTCAATCCAGTTGTTGATTGTTGATGCTGTGATCCCTGTATCTTTGGAAACCTGGTACACACTCTTGGTTCCATTCTCTACCACTCTACGAACAATTGAGTTCTTGAATCCTTTGGAATATTTCATTTAGTTTCGCTTTCCCCCTACGAAAACTATTGTGACAGCTACTGGGTGATTAACCAATTAAACCAGATTGATTTTAATGTTTCCGAAGACCGTCATCTC
>CAXYZP010000123.1:0-5220 GCA_964293175.1 uncultured Sphaerochaeta sp. | reverse complement strand
TCCCTCTGCAAGCAGGGCACGAGTTATGATATCTCTAGCCTTTGATTCTATGGTTGTAATGTCCCTACTCACTGCAGGATTCACTATGCCCATATCCAGTTCGGAAAGGTCGAGAAAGATTGCATGCATGGCGTTGCGTAAGGCATTGTTGCCTCTGAAGGAGAAAGAGAGGTTACTGATGCCCCCTATGGTGTGGCCGTGGGGTAGATTTTGCTTAATCCAGGATACAGCCCGAAGGAAATCACGGGCATACACATCACTCTCATCAAGGCCTGTGGCAATGGTGAGCACGTTGGAGTCGAAGATGATATCCTCGGCCCGTATACCTGCAAGCAAAAGAAGGTTGTAACTGCGTTTTGCAATGGCAATCTTACGTTCAAAGGAATCCGCCTGCCCCTTTTCATCGAAAAGCATGACAACCATGGCAGACCCATAGGATGCAATGAGCTTGGCATGGGTGAGGAACTTCTCCTCTCCTTCCTTGAGGCTTATGGAGTTTACAATGCCCCGCCCTTGGACCTCTTGTAGGGCGCGTTCAATAACGCTCCAGTCTGAGGAGTCCAGCATGACAGGGACCTTGCTTACAGAAGGGTCACTTCCCATATGCCTGAGAAAGGTCACCATACTCTCGTGGGCATCAAGCATGGAAGCATCCATACAGAGGTCTATTACATCAGCACCCTCTTCTATCTGAGTACGGGCAACAGAGAGAGCCTCTTCCCATGCACCCTCTTTAATGAGGCGGGCAAATTTTCTGGAACCCGCAACATTGGTGCGTTCTCCAATGATAAGCAACCTGTCTCTCGGAACTGGACAGGCTTCCAATCCGGCAAGCAGCAGGGTGTGCTCTCGCTCATGCTTTTTGTGGACAGGTTTGCCCTGTACTGCCTTAGCTAAGGCTTTGATGTGTTCAGGAGTTGTTCCACAACACCCTCCCACAATATTCAGATACCCCTCATCGAAAGCCGGTTCCAGTTCCTTGGCCATCTGAGCAGGGCTCAGGTCATAGAAACCCTCCTTATCAGGAAAGCCAGCATTAGGATGGGCACTGATATAAAAGGGAGCTAATGAAGAGAGTTTTTTAATCAGGGGCAGCATCTCCTCTGGCCCTGTTGAGCAGTTAAGCCCAAGGGAGAACAGGGGGAAGGAGGAGAGAGAAATAACAAAAGCCTCAAGGGTCTGACCGCTGAGGGTGCGTCCGCTCTGGTCACTGAAGGTGGCGCTTACCATCAGGGGAACTTTGCGGTCTTTGGTTTGCATCGCCTCCAGACACCCCATGATCGCACTTTTGGCCACAAGGGTATCAAAGGCCGTCTCAATAAGCAGGATATCCACATTACCATCGAGAAGCACCTCGGCCTGCTGGGTGTACATCGCCTTGAAAGAGGCAAAATCACTCTGGCGATAGGCAGGGTCATCGACATTGGAAGAGAAAGAGAGGCCCCTGTTAGTAGGGCCAAGAATCCCAGCGACAAAGGCATACCCTTCATGAGAGCTTTCAAAAACAGCAGCAGCTTCCCGAGCGATCTCACACCCTGCCTGGTTGATAGCCAGCACATCGGAAGAAAGCCCATACTCTTCCAGATTGAAGGCGTTGGCGCAGAAGGTATTGGTCTCGATGATATCGGCCCCTTCCTCAAGATAGGCGGTGTGGATACCGAAGATCACATCTCCTCGAGTGAGGTTGAGAAACTCGTTGCACCCCACGGCACTCTTTCCATCCAGGGTGAAATCATCATGATCAAGCTCTTCCTGCTGGATCATGGTTCCCATCGCCCCATCAAGGATGGCTATACGTTCACTAAGAATCTTATGTAGATATTCTTTTCTGTTCATGCTTGGCTTCGTACCTCCAGCTGTCCACAGAGTGCCAGCTTTGTATCAAGTAATACAAGAGCAGAGAGTATATCCTCTATACTATTCATCTCTTCAGATATTTTCTTTACATCACACGCTTCTCGTACCCTATTACAAAAGGCAGTCGCATAAGCATCGGCCAGAGCGGCATCACTACAGGCTACCATCACAGCATCCGCTTTTCCGAAGCTGTAGGAATGCCCCACCTTTGCAGAGGAAGTACACACCCCCAAAGGGCAGTGCTTGGGTTCCACTATGATAGAAATATTACCCGAAAGGCTATTGTTCCCAGCAAAAAGAGTAACTGGAAGCGGTTTAAGGACATCAATATACAGATCTCCTCCATTTTCCACGACTATCTCTTCCAGCATAAAATGCCCTTTCAGACTCGCTCCTACCTCTTGTGCTATCGCTCCTGCCACACTGGCCATAGGCCCGGTACCTGTCAGCTTTGCTGATCGGAGCATGCCTGCGATGAAAGGGGAAACCTCTTCACGCCTTTCCTCTAGGGGGACAAAGGATTGGAGAAAGGAGGGATCAGGATAAGAGAGTATCTCATTGCGTAGTGTTCTGAGAAGCCTGGAACCTTCTGTGACAAGTGCCTTGCGATCAACACTAGACGGGGTATAGCCGATCCAGAGGTCGCTCTCTCCTACTGCAAACGTGACACAGGAGAACCGGGAGCTTCCCATCGCCTTGCGATAGAGACGGCTCTGATACATGGCTTATGCCTCTCGCTCATTAGAGAGGGCGAACAGCTGCATAGGACAGGCTTGGACGCAGAGGCCACAGAGCACACACAGATCAGGGTCATAGACCAGCTTCCAATCCTTATCCATAAAGAGAGCCTTAGGGGAACAGACTGCGGTGCAGGCTCCGCAATTGATGCATCTCTCTTCTTGGAAGTTCAGTTCCTTGACCATCTCAGAGACGACAACTCCTGTACCGTTTAGCCAGAGGATACTCTCTTTGATGGCAGATTCACTGCCTGAGAGTTCCACTACGAGCTTGCCTCCTCTTCCGGAGGCCACATCAGCGTTGAGTATGTTGATATCTACGTTATAAGTCCTGACAAGTTTACTTACCAGAGGTTGCTCTACCAAGGTCGGTGAGAATCTGAGTGCATAACGCTTTTTCATCGTGAACCTCCTTCCCTAGGGACAAGGGGTTTGACAAAGCTTTTCTCCGGTAACGGATGAACAGCCTCGGTAAGGGTGAACTCACCTCTCTCTATCCAACCCTGCAATAATTTTGCAATTTCGCGTGCTTTACTTAAAGAGGAAAGGGGTGCGCTCTTGGCCTTTTTTCCGTTAGGTAGCTCTACCTTGCCACTTTGTAGCTCTTCATAGGTGACCTTGCTTACACTTGGATGACCTTCGATACCATAGTCACAGATGATGGTCTCTATCTGGCTATTTCTAATGGCCAGATGTTTCGCCATCTGGACATCCAGGACAGGGATGGGAATACCTATTCCCACAAACAGGGAGACTCCGTATTTTTCATAGTATGCTGAGCGGATAAACTCTGTGGACATCTTTTTTGCATCCCCGATCAGGGCGAGGGTGGCGCCAGTCCCTATGGGGATGCCATGTTCATTTCGTTCTCGGGTGGTATTGTACTGTGTGCCATTCCATACCACATACCCCTCGGTCCCTCCGAGAAAGATCCTGGTCCCAAGCCCAATGGTCCTCAGGTAAGGATCGTTCAACAGGGGGCTAAGCTCCCCGCTGGTGGAGTAGGTAACGTTGCTGAAGCGGGGAAGCAGGGTTCCCATATAGGTGTACTTGATCTTGTTGGTGCCATTGGTTGCCGCAGCATAGTTCTGATAAGCATTACGAGGGTTAAAAAGGTAGAACTCGTTGAGCCCATCCTTGTTGATCCAGGTATCTATCTCCCTAGTCGGATAGCAGTCAGTACCTTTCCCCCTGGCAAACAGACGCACATCCTTGCCAGCGATGAGGTCCTCAATGACGTTTGCCCCACCGTAGGTAGGGTCAAACTTAGACTCTGCGGTCGCTCCGATAAGGGTATCTACAGCAGCAAGGCCTTCATAGGCACTTACCCCGTTGAGCGTAATCTCCTCCATCCTGATACCAGGAGACCAGTGACCGAAATTGATCACCGCCGAGGAGGAGCACATAGGCCCGAAGGTGGCCGTGGTGACGACATCTACTTTTTCAGCAAGGACCTCGATGTCGGTATTGGTGGCCATGTGGGAAAACTCTTCGGCTGTGACCACCACAACCTTGCCTTGTCTGATCTTCTCGTTAATCTGTGCAACTGTTTTTGCCATGGGAACTCCTACACCCTAACGGGGATGAGATGGTAGGAAGGGACCTCATAGGGGTGGGAGCGTTTCAACGCTTCTATCACCGAGGCGGCATCTTCTTCCTTGACAACCAATTCTAGCCTCCACTCCTGTACTTGTGCAAGTTCTCCTCTCGCACCAAGAAAGGGATTACTCTCCAAAGAGGGACGAAACTGGCCCAAACCCTTGGTTTGCCAGCAACATTGGTCATATCCCCCCATCAAACCGGCTCCGGAAGCGAATAAAGCGCTCTTCACCGATTCCAAATGGCTTTCAGGCAGATAACAAACAAGTATATACATCTTTTCTCCTTTGTCTTTTCATCCTATGATAGGAATCATGGTAAAACTTCTCATCTTCCTCGGCAACCCTGGAAAAATCTATGAAAAAAGTCGTCACAATGTCGGCTGGCTCTTTAGCGAACACCTCTACCCTTCACTGCAGTGGTCTCAGAAATTCCACTCACATGTTGCAACTGAAGGACAGTACAAGCTGCTCAAACCCCAGACCTTCATGAACGAGAGTGGCAAGGCTGTTCGTGCCTGCACCGATTTCTTCAATTTCAAAAGCGAGGAGATCCTAGTCGTCCATGACGACCTTGAGCTCCCTTTTGGAACCATCCGCCTGCAAAAAGGCGGAGGACTAGGTGGACATAACGGACTCAAGTCCATCAAGAGCCATCTGGGCGATGATGGATTCTTGCGCTTGCGATTCGGTATAGGAAGGCCACAAAGGGGTAGTGTTGCATCCTATGTGCTGCTCCCTTTTTCCAAGGAAGAGGCTCCTTTGCTCCCTGTTCTGTTCGCTAAGGCAGAAAACTTGCTTAGAGAAGGGTTTTCAACACTTCCAGTCACAAATACATTAGTCTAACAGCCCTAATTTCCCAAAAAGGGGTTACAACGGGTGTTTTGCATGGTATACTTGCCCTGTCTTATATGATGAAAACGACCACACTCTGGGAGGCGTGAATTGATAACACGTGACCTTCGCATTTCTATCCATACAAGGACTGAGATGGATTTTTTTTCCGCACTGTTTCCCTCAACAACTGA
>CAXYZP010000122.1:0-5232 GCA_964293175.1 uncultured Sphaerochaeta sp. | reverse complement strand
CTCCATCTCTTCAAATCTGACAATATTACTGACAAATGCCAAGGAGAAGATACCGGTCTCACCGTTTCGGTTCTTGGCCATGATGACCTTCGTCTCCTGGATATTATTCTTACGCCGCTCATCTTCATCATCTGTACGGTTCTTACCAACATCACGATGAAGAAGGATGACCACGTCGGCATCCTGCTCGATCGATCCACTGTCTCGAAGGTCACTGAGCTTAGGCTCGACACCATCAGCTTGTCTGCCAACCTGGCTAAGACATACTACAGGGAGGTCCAGCTCGCGGGCGAGTTGCTTGAGCGATCGGGAAATGATGGATATCTGTTCATGACGAGGGATACGGGCATCGGCTTCAGCATCAATGAGGCCGATATAGTCAACAAAGATAATCTGGATATCATGCTCAAGTTTCATGCGCCTTGCCTGGGCACGCAACTCCATGAGCTTCATGTTGGGTGTATCCTGAATATAGAACTCAGCATCATAGAGAGATCCCGAAGCATCAATGATGGCATTCATCTCGCTATGTTTGAGCGTTGCCTTGCGAATATGGGAGAAGTCGACCCGACTATGTCCGGTCAATAGACGCTCCATCAAGGAGGAGGCACTCATCTCAAGGGAGAAAAACCCTACCCTGTACTTTTTCTTTACGATCATATTCAAGGCTATGGAGAGGGCAAAAGCGGTCTTACCAATGGAAGGGCGTGCACCAACAATAATGAGTTCCTGTTTTTTGAACCCACCGGTTATAGAGTCCAAGGGGGCGAAGGCTGATTCAAAGCCGTTCTTTAACCCTGTGGTACTTCTCTCTTCTATGTCGCTGATAGTTGTAGTTATCAAGTCCTTGATACTGTAGTAGTTGTCACTGCCTGCAGTCTCATTGTTGAGCTTGGAGAGAGCTTGCTCACCCTCATCGATCACCTTCTGGATATCCTGCGATTCGTCGTAGGCATTATCCTTCAATTTCGAAGAGAAAAGCAGTAGCTTACGCCTCTGTGCCAGAGCCTTGAGAATCTTGGCATAATAGGCGGCATTGGTCGTAGTGGGAACATCACTGGTGAGGGTAGACATGTAGGAGAGTCCGCCACACTTGTCGACAAGATCATTGGCCTTGAGAAAAGAACTCAAGGTGATCAAGTCTAGGGTTTCTGAACTCTCCTGACGAAATGCAACAATGGCACCGAACAGCTCCTGGTGTGCAACCCGATAGAAATCATCCTTGCCCAAAAAATCGGTCACTTCTACAAGGACCTTGTCATTGGGCAGGATTGCACCCAAAACAGCGCGTTCAGCCTCTTCGTTTTGAGGGGGAACGCGTCCAAGCATGCTATTCGACGCCATGCTATTACTCTATCTCTTTGGCGGCTTCTTCAGCTATTGCAGCAGCTTCGACTTCCTTGGCAACCTCTTCGGCTTCCTTGGTAGCTTCTTGTACTTCAGCAACAGCTTCTTCTGCAACCTTAGCGGCTTTTTCAGCAGCCTTGGTAGCAGCCTTTGCCTCTTCGGTAGAAGCGGCAGCCTTAGCAGCTTCAGCAGCGGCCTTGGCAGCGGCCTTAGCCTCATCAGCGGCAAGCTTTGCAGCGGCAACTTCACGTGCCTTTACCTGTGCCTCGCTTTCGACAACGATAGCAAGTTCAGCGCTCTCTTCCTCATACAGGCGAATACGCACTGTATAGTTTCCAAGCATCTTGATGGTGTGGGAAGAGACTTCGATTCGTTTACGTTCGATTTCAAAGCCCAACTTTGCCAGCTCTTCCTGAATCATTGCTGAGGTTACGGAACCAAAAAGCTTGCCGCTCTCACCAGCGGAGAGGACCAAAGTAATGGTCGTCTCGTCCAGCTTGGCCTTCAAGTCTGAAGCAAGGGTGCGCTTTTCGTTTTTGCGTTTTGCAATAGCTCTTTCACGAGCAGCAAACAAAGACATGTTTGTCTTGTTAAACAATACTGCAGCTTTGGTAGGAATCAGGTAGTTACGGGCATACCCATCCTTTACAATTACAACGTCTCCCTCTTCTCCGAGGTTGGCGACATCCTGATTGAGAATGATTTTCATATGAAAACTCCTTACTCGTCTTTTCTAAATACTATCCAAGTCTCCAAGACCCCTAGCAGGGGCAACAGGAAGACAACCAATATGTTCAAACCAGGTACCAAAAAGGCTATCAAGAACAGGCTCATCATCAAGCGTCCACCACTGATGGGAAGATTCTTGCGACGCACAAAGTGCATTATAATCGCCATACCTTGTACAGCATAGAGTACACAGGAGCCCAAGGCAACATTCAGTGCCAGGGCGCGTCCCAAAAAGGGAGCCTTGAAAACCATCAAAAGCAGAACCACTGTCCACGATCCGAGAAACACCCAAAGGCTCTCATACGGAACGGACCAACGGGGAACACGCTTTGAAAAATCTTCATCGTATCGTCCTAGATAACTCATAGCCATAAAGGAAGCAAATCCTACCAGTCCCATACAGAGGGGAACCAGAACAGATCCGCTGACCATTACCGACATGCGGTACACCTTCTCCAGATCTCTCGCTGTGAAAGAGCCAGAGCCACCATCCAGCATTCCAAACAAAGCACGGAAGGATTCGAGCATAATAGCATCGACCTGTGCAACTGCCTCAGAACCACTGGAAAGCCAGATAACCAACCCTATCGAAACAACCACGCCAAAGGCACAGGAAGCAAGATAGCGTACCATTGTCCGTTGATCGTCCAGATATATCCAAACAGCGCTAGCGACCAACAATACAAAAGGAATGAACAATCCGATGCCGAGCAGCAATCTTCCTGCAGGATCCGAAAGCGCACCACGCGCTTGGAACAGGGAGACGATCAACGTAAGCAGCGCTACGGCGCCTACGGGGATCAGGGCATGTCTGCGATCGGAAATCTTCGGCGCCAGAACCATGAGCGGTATGGTGAACAGAAAGTTGCCAAGCATAAACCGGGAGAGTATGAAACTCACACCTGCCACCATAGCCGCCTTTCCCATCAACTGTTTTTCACTCTGATTCATAACGTCAAACAAAACTTACTTCTTCTCAAAAGGAAGGTATGCGAGTACGCGGGCCTTCTTAATCTCGTTAGTAACGAATCTCTGGTGCTTTGCACAACAGCCGGTTATACGAGCAGGAAGAATCTTGCCCCTTTCGGTGATGAATCTGCGAAGCATTTCAGGGTTCTTGTAATCAGGGGTGAGGTTCTGGGTACAGAACTTACAAACTTTCTTTCTGAAGTTTGGTCTGCGTCCACCACCGCCACTTGAGCGTCTGTCTCTACTGCCTCTGCTATCGGAATCTTTATCGTCATCGCGCATGAATTTTTCTCCTTAAAAACTAGTATCTGCATCTACGCAGGATATTAAAATGGGATCTGATCGTCATCGAACTGCTCAGGTCCGCCAATGTCCATATCGGGCATCGGGGCGGGAGCTTGAGTTCTTGGGGCGTATGATCCCTGGGGTTTCGCCTGGCTGTCATTACGACGGCCTTCTGAGCGATCACCACCAGCACTCGCTAGAAGCTGCAAGGAATTAACTACGATCTCAACACGGGAACGATTCTGTCCATCTTGTTCCCAACGGCTCTGCCTCAGTTCACCTTGGATAGAAACCTGTCTGCCCTTCTCCAGATACTGGTTCAGGCCTTCAGCGCTCTTTCCAAACATGGTGCAATTGAAGAAGTTGGCTTCATCCTCCCACCTGTTGTCAGCCGTCCTCTTTCTACGGTTAACAGCGAGAGAAAAACTACAGATAGCCATACCGCCACTGGAATAACGAAGTTCGCTTTCCCGAGTAAGACGGCCAACCAATGCGATCACGTTCAAGTCATTTGCCATGCTTATGCTCCAATTCTTTTAGATTTATTTCTCTGTATTGACAAACAGAAACTTCAAAATTGAGGTATTCAGCAAGAATTCCTTCTCAAATCCGAGGATAGCAGAAGGGTCTGCCTTCATTTCGAAGTAGACATAATGGCCTTTTTCCTGTTTCTTGATATCGTAGGCGAGGTATTTAACGCCCATATCATCCTGCTTGGTAATCTCTACTCCAGCTTTTTCGAAAAGGCTGGTTACTAGCTCCAAGCCACCCTGTGTTTTTTCTTCGTTTGCATCGAAGATTATTGTGAACTCATAATTTCTCATGGTTCCTCCTTACGGACTTAATGATCCGCCTTACTAGCGGATAAAGAGGTTCTCAGTACACTACCATATTTTAGAGTTTACAGTCAACAAAGCCGAGCAAGATATCCTCTATCAAGACAAGCTCTTGCATATGTACACCAACAAAATGCTACATCTAACAAAGAGTGGCACCCTTACCACCACGGCAAGCTTTCAAGCGTTGCTGTGCTGATATGTTCCAGCAAAAAAGCCATCCAAGCCTGGGGTATGGCAGTGGTAACAGAGAGCTTTACACGAGCTCCTTGCAAAAGCAAACCTTTTTCCCTAACCAAGAATAGCGAATTACTATCGGTTTCCTTACGGATACGGGTACATACCTGATCTTCTTCCTCATATAGGTTCTTGCAATCCACACAAGGGGAGATTCGTCCATGCAAGACCTCATAGCATTTTCCCTTGGCTGTAAGTGAGGTTAGCCCAAGGCTCCTGAGCAAGGCATCATTGACAAAGAGCAAGGCATATGTATCAACATTACAGAGATAAATCTCCTCCTCCAACTGAGAAAACAGCCACTCCCTGTCTATTGGTTTTTCCGCGGCAAAGGGAATGCTGTGCACCCCATACAGGCAATATTGGTCTCTCCCCTTACGTTTTGCCTGATAGAGGGCTATATCGGATGTATGATACAATTCGCTGAACGAAGTGCCATCTTCAGGAAACATAGAGACCCCAACGCTACAACTCAGGACCAACTCTTCCTCAGGCTTCCCTATCGAGCGTAAAGCGCGGCACATGTTCTCTGCTTTGGTCATGGCCAGTTCATTCGAGGGAATTCCGGTGATAAATACAGCAAACTCATCACCACCAGGACGCGCTATGATGTCAGAGGGACGAAAAACTCCTCTGACAGCTTGAGCAACCTGACGCAGTACACTGTCTCCCCTATCATGACCATATGTGTCATTGACCAACTTGAAACGGTCAATATCCAGCATAAAGAATGCTCCCATACAGTCCTTTGTCGTACAGAGGGCAATCTCCTGGTTTACTTGAGTTTCCAAAGCCAATCTGTTCAACACCCCTGTCAAAGGATCCAGTT
>CAXYZP010000121.1:0-5335 GCA_964293175.1 uncultured Sphaerochaeta sp. | reverse complement strand
ATTCTATGGAGCAGCGCGAGAGGGTTGGTCGCGTTGCGGACTTCAACCGCACCTCCAAGGCTGCCATCGTCACCCTTACCAGGGCTTTGGCCAAGGATTTGAGTGAGTTCGGCATCAGGGTGAACGGCGTGAGCCCCGGAACCATCGATACCCCATTCCATGATGGCATCCGCAAGACAAACCCCGCTCTCTTTGAGTCATGGAAGAACAACATCCTGCTCAAGCGTTTCGGTCAGCCCGAGGAGGTTGCTTCGGTAATTTCCTTCCTCTGCAGTGAGAAGGCTTCCTTCATCACCGGTGAGGTTGTCCAGGTCAATGGTGGTCAGGACTTCCTGTAGGTCGTACCAGCCACATTGAATTCATATTTTTTATCGATCTTACTATATCAATACCTGCCCTCAAAAGGCGGGTATTGGTATTTAGGGACTACTGCATCTTTTTCTTCTTTTGAAATAGAGCTCCATTCTATACTCACACTAAACCAAACAAGCCTTACCCTAGAACTATATAAAGATTGGGATACCTACCAATATTTTATTTCACACCGAGAACTTATTAGAGGAAATGCTGTGTGGGCTACTCAAAGACATATGCACCTGACAATGATATCTCCTACGTTTTCCCAGTACCATACAACCCGATCTAGCAGAGCCGAGAAAAAATGAAAAACAGCAAGCCAGTAGCCGGCGCAACACGCCTGCACAACTGCTTTAAAGCCCCTTGGCGCCATCTTTGCAATACTGTTGCACTTCTTCTACCTCCATGTATGTGTAAGCGCCTAGAGAACAAAACTGGAATACCTATTCGCTTTATGTAAAAGCTGCCAAATTATATACCATACCAAAGATCAAAGTGTTAATCAGAGATTCCAGTACTGTGAAAAAATATATAAAACTCGTATTTGCTCCAAGTAAAAGGAAAGGCCGGACAACTTCAGTTGACCGACCTTATCACTATCTATATAGATCACACCACAAACGGTGTTGGTTACGCTATGTAGCTCTCGAGCATCTGGCTCTTCTGAGGGACTCTCAATCTCTCAAGGGCTTTCTTCTCAATCTGACGAATCCTTTCCTTGGTAAGATTATATATCTCACCAATCTCCTTGAGGGACATGGGAATCTTTCCTACCAAGCCGAACCTCATTTCAATAATCTCGCGTTCCTTATCACTGAGGGTAGCCAATACAAGGTTGATGTCTTCCTTGAGAGCAACTTCCATCAGGGAGTCCTCAGGGGAGCGTGAATCATCATCCTCAATGAAGTCTCCGATACTACTGCTACCGGTGTCATTAAAGACAGGAGCGTCGAGACTGATCAACTCACGGCTGATGCTCAACAGGTTATTCACATGCTCGGCATCAAAGCCTGTAAGCTTTCCAATATCCTCGGCGGTAGGATCCTCTGTGCTGTTGTCGCCCATCAAGGAGCGTTGCGCCTTCTGGATCTGCAACAGTTCATTAGTTCTATTCAGAGGCAAACGAACTGCCCTACTCTTCTCATTGATAGCTTTCATAATGGACTGTCTGATCCACCACACAGCATAACTGATGAAGTGATAGCCTTTATCCGGATCAAACTTCTCAAGGGCAGTCATCAGGCCGATGTTGCCTTCATTAATTAAGTCGATAAGGGGCAAGCCCTGGTTCTGATATTTCTTTGCAACGTTAACTACAAAACGTAAGTTGGATTCAATCATCCTTTTACGTGCAAATTCATCGCCTTCCACAACACGTTTTGAAAGGCTTACCTCTTCTTCACGGGTGAGCAAGGGAATCTTGCTTATGTCCTTCAGATACATAGTAAGAATATTGGCATCGTCATAGGCCGAGGTATTTTTTTTGTTATTTAACATTGTCTTAGTATTTTTCATTATCAGGTGCCTCCAAATGGGTTATGCAAATGTATATGCATATAGCGTGCCAACTTGATTATTAATAGTACTAAGATATTGTATTATAAGTATTTGTTATTTTTTAATTTGAATATGTAATCTTACATTTCCTATACATCGTCTACTATGTGCATGGTGATGCCCCTTTTAGTATCAAAACGACACACAGGAAAAAATACAACGAATTATTGGGATAATATGACTCAGTGAGGGTAGTATTCCTTACCCAAAGGCGCAATCCGACTCATCTTCATCCATACACCAAGGGAAATCTAACTCCAATGAGGTAAACCAAGAGACAAGATTCTCAGCATGGAACGGGAGCTCACTCTCGTCCAACGCTTCCCTGATAGCCTCATACTCATCCTTTAGGAAATCATGGATCATGTCACCTTCACACAAGCTACAGCTTATCCTCTTCTTGCCCATCAGATAGATGGCAAACTGTCGTCTGAAGAAATCCAACCAATCCTTATCAGCAGAGTGCGCGGCCCTACCCCTGATAAGAAATGCATCGGTGTAGCATCCCAGCGAACTGACAAGATTTTTAGAACGTGCAAACAGGTAGGCCATCTCATAGAAGTACTGCCAGAGTTCTTCTAGCGTAGGGTTCTCTGGAAGGAATTTTGGAGCGGTCGGTTTCATCAGCTCTGTATTGTTTGTTTTTCCATTGTCCATAATAAGATGCCTCGTTCATCCGGTTTAAATATAGTCATGTGTTAGCCAATCGGCAAGTGCCAACTGCAGAATATTGCGCACTGTGCACTCTCTGCACAGTTGGGCAATACAACATACTAAAAGGGGGGAAACAAGGCAAATTATTTCATGAAAAGTGTAATCGTTCAAAGTACCTTGCCAATAGGGTTGTTATTCACTATATTATCACAGGCGAAGGCAATACTTTGCGATACTTTTACTATTCAATTAATCGGAGGATGATACACATGAAAATTAAACCATTGGCAGACAGAGTATTAGTGAAGATCGAAGAGGTCCAAGAGAAGACCGCTAGCGGAATCTATATACCCCAGACTGCACAGGAAAAGACCCAGATCGGAAGCGTTGTTGCAGTAGGCGAAGGGACTGACAAGGTAAAGATGACCGTCAAGGTCGGCGACAAGGTCATGCACGACAAGTACTCAGGTACCTCGGTCAAGGCTGATGGAGAGGAATTCCTCATCCTAAGCATGAAGGATATCCTTGCTATCATCGAGTAGCATCATCCTCGTTTAGGTCAAAGAAAGGTGGCGTGCAGTTTTTGTACTCCACCTTTTTTTGTACCTATATTTTTTTATGCTTCTTTCTTCTTCTCTCTTCTCCAACAAGCCATTTCCTCCGACTTCTTCTTACAAGGCAGGGTGGGAATGGTTCAGCAAAGCATTTTTTCTATCCATCATCCCCTAATCCGCATACAGAAAATTCTCAATCTTATCAGACACTGTAGAGGTCTCGGTCTCAGGATGGAAGCTCTCAGGAAGGGAGCGCATCATGAACACCCCGTAGTTCTTCAAGACGACCCTGCTATCGAGGATAAGGACAACTCCCCTATCACCGGTATTGCGCATCAGTCGACCAAATCCCTGTTTCAGCTTCATTGTAGCCTCCTTGAGTGCAAGATGGTAGAAGCCACTGCCACCGCTAGTATCCAGAGCATCACATCGAGCCTTGAAGACAGGGTCGGTGGGAACACTGAAGGGAAGCTTGACGATAATGACCATCCTCAGCGTATCGCCCGGGGCGTCCACCCCTTCCCAGAATGAGGAGGTAGCAAACAGGGTGCTATCCTTCTCCCCTATGAAGCGGTTGAGCAGGGAGTACCGGTCCATATCCCTCTGACAAAGCAGTTCCATCTTCTCTTTTGCAAAACGAGGCTTGAGACGGTCGCTGACCTTTTGCAGCATCGCATATGAGGTGAACAGGACCAGAGCCCCGCCTCCGGAGGAGAGAACGCTTGAAAACACCGTCTCACACATATAATTGACATACTCTTCCTCATTATCCTTCGTAAGAAGCGGAGCATCGCTGGGGGTCAGCAACATCAGTCGGTTCTTATAATCGAAGGGAGAGGAGAATGCCGCCCTCTGAAAGGGCCTCATCTCATCATAGGGAAGACCTACCCTGGCGCTCCAAAAGGCAAAATCATCGTTCAGATCCAATGTAGCTGAGGTGCAGATTACCGTGGCAAGCTTCTTGAACAGGGCATCCACCAAAATAGGTGCGATCGAAAGGGGGGTGATGCACACCTCAACCGAACGGACATTCCTATAGGACTCCGCATTGAACCAGTGCACTTCATCGCCCCAGAGGGGAAAGTTACAGAATTGGGAGAGCACCTCACTCATCATCGAGATGCGTGTGCCCCGTACCATCAGCTCATTCACCTTGGTAGCATACTCCTCGGGCGCCTTCTGGCGCTCGATGAAGTAGGCGATCTTGGCAGCAAGACGTCCGCTGGCCTCAGATACCTTTGTTGCCTGCGTGACAAACTGGGCTAGACGGTGCTGTTGTTCCGGCTTTATCAGAACCGGCTGGAAATTATTTTTCTGAAACACCCCGAGCAGGTACTGATCCAGTGTTCCCACCTCATCACTCAACAGATGGATATCGTTTCTGATACGGTCAAACAACTCTGGCTCAGGAGAAAACTCACCCAGCTGGTCCAACAGGGATTTGGAGGCAAAGCGTCCTGTGCGTTGAATCCAGGAAATCTGGCGCAACATCTCCTTGGAGGTATATTCGGCGGTGAAAAAGCTTGAAGCGTTCTGCTCAATATTGTGGGCCTCATCGATGATAAGCCTGTTATAGGCAGGCAGGACGGCCTCCTCATCAAAGCCTATGTCACTTTGGTGACGGCTATGGGCATCGGTGAAGAGAAGGTGATGGTTGCTGACTATGATCTTAGCTTCTTTTATCTTCTGCTTGGCCTTGAAAAAGAAACACTCCTTGAAGTACTCACACTTATGGGTGTTGCACAAATCCCCATCACAGAGGACTTCACCCCACAACTCCCCCAGCCTGCCGGGAAAATCACTACGCAAGCCAGTCTCAGTGGTCATAGCCCACTCGTTGAGCTGATACAGCTCACTCTGAGGATCCTGGGCGAGCAGAGACGCGTCATTGCGCACTGCAATGAACCTCTGCAGGCAGAGGTAGTTTCCCCTGCCTACAGCAAGCGCTGTCTTGCAGGAGAGATTCAATATCTTAAAGAGCATCGGAATATCTTTCTCAAACAATTGCTTCTGCAAGTTGATCGTGGAGGTTGCGATGACCGTTCTCTCATCACTTTCCTGTATGGCGTGGTAGAGAGCCGGTACCAGATAGGCAAAAGACTTACCTATGCCGGTTCCTGCCTCTATGGCGGCTATGGCATGTGTATCGTAGCATTCACGTACCATATCTGCCATAAAAAGCTGGCCCCCACGGTATTCATAGCTGGGGGAGC
>CAXYZP010000120.1:0-5385 GCA_964293175.1 uncultured Sphaerochaeta sp. | reverse complement strand
CTCCGAAAAACTGCATCTGCTTGCCGTTGGCCATGGCCGACACACAGCATGCGATGCCGTAGTCGTCCCCATAGTCGACTCTCATCAGGTCATCATTTTCGTACTGGATAGAAGATGTCTCGATGGAGAGGTTTGCACAATACATCTTGAAATGCTCGGGAAGTCTTTCACTCCAGAGCACGGTGAGATTGGGCTCAGGAGCAGGCCCGAGGTTAGTCAGCGTATGTAGGAAGCGATAGCTCATCTTGGTAACCATATGGCGCCCGTCATGGCTCATGCCTCCGATGGTCTCAGTTACCCAGGTGGGGTCGCCACTGAACAGCTCATCATAGGCTGGGGTCCTAAGGAACCTGACTATACGGAGTTTCATGACAAAATGATCGACAAACTCCTGGATTTCTCTTTCGGTATACCTTCCGCTGGCGAGGTCCGCTTCACTATAGATATCTAGGAAGGTTGAGACTCTTCCCAGACTCATAGCTGCTCCGTTCTGCTCCTTAATAGCAGCAAGATAGGCAAAATAGAGCCACTGGATGGCTTCTTTCGTGTCTGTGGCAGGTTTGGAAATATCAAACCCATACGACTTTGCCATCTGATGCAGTTCTGTTAAAGACCTGATCTGCTCGCTGATCTCCTCCCTGTCGCGGATGGTATCACTGTCCATGACATCAAAGACAAAGTTCTCCTTGGCATGCTTCTTTTGTGCTATGAGGTAGTCGGTCCCATACAGGGGGACTCTACGGTAGTCGCCGATTATCCTGCCCCTGCCATAGGCATCAGGCAGGCCGGTGATGATGCCGGTGTGACGAGCCTTTTTCATCTCTGGGGTATAGACATCGAAGACACCATCATTATGGGTCTTGCGATAGGTGAATACCTGGTCGACATCTTCAGGAAGAGTTTTGCCATAAGCATTGAGCTCGGTGTGGACCAGACGGATGCCTCCAAATGGCATGATTGCGCGCTTAAGCGGTTCGTCTGTCTGCAGGCCCACTATCTCTTCAAGATCTTCATCGATGTAGCCCTTGTTATGGCTGGTGATAGTAGAGATGGTCTTTTCATCAATGCCATACATGCCACCTCTCTCCCGTTCGATGGCGAGAAGTGAGGAAAGCTTCTCCCAAAGTTTTTTGGTCTTGGTGGTAGGTTTTTCCAAGAAGGAGGCGTCTCCATCGAATGGGGTATAGTTCTCGACAATGAAGAGCCGTGTGTTTATTTCAAATGGTTTTTGTTGCTTTTGTTCGGTTGTAGCGTTCATGTGTTTCCTCTGCTATAGTATTTGGGTGCATGCCTAGATGCCCCCATGGGTAAGGTTTACCATGCAAGACGTATTTGTTCTGTGATTCAAATCACATTCGTTTAGTAGGAGATTGTTTTCAGTGGATAATTTAGAACCATGTGATGGTTGTAGCAATGACCTTTGCATTAGAAGTGTACCTCTGTTCGCCTCCCTTAACCGTGAGGCCATGCATACCCTTACGGCCCAAATGTCACATAAAATATTCAAGAAGGGTGAGACTATAGTCCATGAAGGTGATCGTCCCTTGGGGTTCACCGTCATACGTGAAGGTAGTGCCAAGGCTTACAGGACCACTCTTGATGGTCGCGAGCAGATTCTCTATATCTTTCCTGCAAACGACTATTTTGGGGCACGATTCCTATTTACCGAGGAAAAGGTACCCTATTCGGTAGAAGCTCTGGAGGAGACCAGGGTCTGCATCCTTTCCAAGGAGCAGTTTTCCTCGCTCTTGCTGGAACACAGCGGAGTGGCCTTGCAGATCATTGAGGCTATGGCAAATCGCATGAGTCGTCTTGAACTGGTCTTGCAAAGCATGGGCGGGCGTAACGCTGAGCTGAGGATAGCCTCGCTATTGTTGGAGTTCAAGGATTCCTATGGGAAGATGAATGCTGGGCACCTTGAGATAACACTGCCCTTGAGTAGGGAAGGGTTAGCAAATTATCTGGGACTGGCTAGGGAGACCCTCAGCCGCAAGATGACCCTTCTGGAAGAGGAAGGCATCATAGAGAGCGTAGGGGCGAAGACCATTAGGGTCCTCGACCTTGCACGCCTATCAGATCTTTCGATCCTCGTCGATTGAGTTTTTACAGGTCTTCCGCTCTACTATAGATAGCCTCGACCTCGGCCTTGGGCATTGCTGCCGAGAGCAGGTACGCAATGATGATGATCCCGGGGATATCGATCAGAAGCCTTGTGACTGCAAAGACTGTCCCGAGGGACGCAACCTCAAAGAGGAACATGGGAATCTTCGTAGTCGACCAGGCACCTAGGAAGATAAGAATGTTGGTGAACTTTACCCCCTTCTTCATGAATACCGCAGCTACAGGGAACGCTCCGTAGAGCGGTCCTGCCGCAGCAGATCCTATGAATAGGGCAAGCAGTATCCCCTTGATCCCCGACTTTTCCCCCATGAACCTGACCATAGTCTCCTTGGGTACCCAAACATCCAACAATCCTAACAGGATGAAGATGGGAGGAATGACCAGAACCATCTCCTTCAGTTGGAAGAAGGTGGTTTCAACCACCTTCTGTCCCACTTCCCAGTTGAATGAACCATAGAGGACCAACAGGGCAAGCACCATCAAAAACGCCTTGTAACGTGCGAGAAATATTTTCATATCAAGACCTCCATGACAGTCCCGATTATAAAGGCTACTAAAAACGAGAAAAGAAAACCCATTGTATTTCGCATGAGGGCAAGACGCTTGCCGAAGTAGCGCATCTCAACGGGAATGGTCACAATACCCACCATCATCAGCGAGGATACAAAGGCTGCTATCTGCATGTAGCCAGCTCCCCCTTGTAGCAATAAGGAAGCGGTGGGGAAGGCCACAAAGCCTGGGATAAGGGTGACTGCCCCTACTAGGGAGGCTAATACGACCCCAAACCAACCCGATTCGGAGCCAATGATGCGTAAGATCATGGCATGGTCCAAAAGGGAGAGCAGCAGGCTCACCACAAGTATGACTACCAAAAACTGAGGAAGGATATTTTCAAATGCTTTCCAAGCCTTTTTGAGGGCCTTCATAGTTTTTTCCCTGTCTTTTCGAAATGAGAGAAAAAACAAGATTGCTGTCCCTCCATAAAGCACAATATTCATGCAACACAATCCTTATGTATGATTAGATAGCTTATATATACCGCAAAATATTGTTAATGGCAATTAGTTTGCTAGGGTTTTTATTTGTATGTGCATCTATTCGTACATAGGCTTCGCGCTTGGTACTATATGGTCAGTCTTCATGATCTGCGATAGCTTTCACTTCTAGCATAAATCTTATACCAAAAACTGGATGGTTGTATGATTCCAATTATATTCCATATAGATTTCTATAAGCTATAAACGAATTCTTATGTTCAGTCAGTGATATTAACTTGCGCTTTGATCTTTGGTGGGCTACCATAATATAAGAGGTTCTCTTAAAACCATAAACGGAGGTAGTATATGGCTAATGTCCAATCGATCTTGGATGAGAAAGGAAGCAAGATTTTTAGTATCAGCGCAGAAGATTCTCTCTCCCATGCCCTGTTGAAGTTGACCGAACATAAAATTGGTGCTTTGCTGGTTGTCGATGAGGAGAATAATATCAAGGGTATTCTTTCTGAACGAGATATCATCCGGCATTTTTCACGCAAGTTAGAACATCTGAATACCGCCACCCTTCCTGTCCGTGAAGTCATGACCACAGCAGTAACACACGTCAGTGCCAGTAAAAGCTTGGATGAGTGTCTTAAGCTGATGACAGCCGGGCACTTTAGGCACCTGCCTGTTGTTGAGGGTGAGAAGCTAGTAGGCCTTATATCCATTGGAGATGTGGTAAAGCTCTCTCTGGAGGAGCGTGACACCCAGATAGGGGAGTTGGAGCAGTACATTACCAATCCCTATTGAGTGATATTGTATGACATAAAGCTAATTCACTGTGACCCGCATAGCCTCTCTTGCTAAGAGTAGCCGTGTGGGTTTATTGTTTGTATATTACAAATAGGAGAATATAATGGACCAAGAAAAAACTATACAATTGAAAGAGATCATAGGAAAACTTCATAGCGGAGCAACCCCTGAATCAGTAAAAGAGGAGTTCCTTCAGAAGTTCGGCAGTGTAAGCGCTGAGGATCTGGCAGCGGCTGAGAAGCAACTTATGGAAGAGGGGATGAAGCTTGAACAGGTTCAGAAACTCTGTGATGTGCATGCTTTCGTTTTTGAAGATAATCTGCAGGCTGTGAGCAAAAGCAAGCAGTCAGACTCCACTCCAGGTCATCCTGCCTTTGTATTCAAGGGTGAGAACACCGGTTTGAAGGCCTTCCTTGCAAAGGAATTCGAACCAGCACTCGAAGCTTTCACCAAGGATAGTTCTGAGAAGCATACCACGGCTCTGCTTCAGGCTGTAAAGAGCCTGTCCAAACTACATATGCACTATCAGAGAAAAGAGAACCTTTTGTTTCCCTATCTTGAGAAAGCGGGCATAACCGCGCCTCCTAAGGTAATGTGGGGTGTGGACGATGAGATTCGCGACCTCTGGAAAGAGGCCATTGCTGATTTGGGTAAAAAAGGCAAAGCTGTTCTCCCTGTAGTCCAGAAGCTATTGGAACAGGTGAAGAGCATGATTACCAAGGAGGATAATATCCTCATGCCGATGTTGCTTGAAAATCTTGATTCTGACGATTGGCTGACAGTTGCTCGTGATAGCGCTGATATCGGTTATTGCTTCAATGGTGGTGTTGAGGGAGCTTCCCCTTCCGATGCTCTCGCTTGGTATCGCTGGAACTTCAGCATGAGCGGTAAGGAAGACACGTTTGAGCAGTCCGGTGACAAGGTGAAGCTTCCGAGCGGAAACTTTACCCTTGAGGAACTGACATGCCTGCTCAATGCTATGCCGGCAGATATTACCTTTGTAGGCAGAGATGATAAAGTGCGCTATTTTTCAGAAGGAAAAGAGCGGGTATTTCCCCGCACTCGCAGTATCATCGGACGGGATGTGGCTCACTGCCACCCGCCAAAAAGCCTGCATATCGTCGAGAAACTGGTAGAGGAATTCAAAGCAGGGACCAAGGACGAAGAGTCCTTCTGGCTGCAGAGAGGCAACCAGTTTGTTCTCATCCGGTACTATGCCGTTCGTTCTGAGAAGGGGGAATATCTTGGTGTCATGGAAGTGACTGAAGAGATATCAGCTTTAAGGAGCCTTGAAGGAAACAAATTGCTAGCAGACTGACCTTGTAAGCAAACCTAAGAGAGGATTATCCTTTCTTAGGTTTGTTCTTGTTTTTCATTGTATCGATGACCGCCATATAGGCGTAGATCTGCCCTTGGATTTCTGAGTTTTTCAGTTCTCCTCTTACTGTCCAGTCCTGACCCTCATAGATGGTCA
>CAXYZP010000119.1:0-5411 GCA_964293175.1 uncultured Sphaerochaeta sp. | reverse complement strand
TAAAATTACCCTACCCTGTCGTTTTCTATATTTTCATGAACGTATCTAGATACAACAAAACGGCCTTTCGGCCGTTTTAGTCATTAGTTCAAATTATCCCCTCGCACATCGTGCAGGATCTTTCGTACTTCAGGATCACTGAAATGCTCGTCTATCTCACTGGAGGTGAGGCCTAGGAACTCATGGCAATGATAGTGTATCCACTGTTCCTCATCTTCATTGTTAAGCACATGCTTTCGGCAGTAGTAGTCAGGCTGAATGGGAAGGCTCTCCTCATCCTTGTAGAGAGGGACCTTGTAGTCATACACGGCAATCTTAAGATCTTCACGGGGAATACCTTTCTTCATGATGATCTCAGCAAGGGCATTGACTGTCTTGCCAGTATCAAAGATATCATCGACAACCAAAATCTTATCGCCTGTTCTGAGGTGTTCGGGAGAGTATGTCCATCCGTCGACCATGACGTTGGTCTGGCTTCTGAGATAGCCGTATGATCGAGCTACCACAGCAGCGTAGAATACAGGACGGCCTTTCTCACGAATACGTACCATCTTGTAATATTCGCTGAACACATTGGCCATATAGGCTCCGCCACGCAGTGAAGCATAGATGATATCGGGAATAAAATGATCTTCAAGATACATTTTGTGAGCTAGCTTTAGGGCGCTGTCGCGAATTGTGTCTCCAGAAATGAACTCTTTTATCACCTTTGCACTCCTCATTTATACTTCTACGGTAAGAATTTCCAAACCATTCTTAGTAATGGCTATAGTGTCTTCAAAATGTGCAGAGGGTTTGCCATCTGCCGTAACGACGGTCCAACCATTTTCCAGAGTCCTGATATTCTTGGTCCCTAGATTTATCATTGGTTCAATGGCCAGTACCATACCCTCACGAATTCTGGGGTTAGGCATGTAAGAACTAACATAGTTAGGAACTGAGGGCTCTTCATGCACAGCAAGGCCTACCCCATGTCCACAGTAGTCACGAACGACACCGTAGCCTTTGGAGTTCGCATGCTTGTACACTGCAGAACTTATGTCCTGGATTCGAGCACCCTTCTTTCCGGCTGCTTCTATGCCCAGGGCGAGACATCTCTCTGTTACCGTACAAAGCTGTTTCCACTCTTTCTTGGTCTCACCTATGATGAAGGTCCTAGCCATGTCAGAGAAGTGTCCATCGATATTGATGCCCAAATCTATATCGACAAGATCACCTTCAACAAGGAGTCTTTCCTTGGAAGGGATGCCATGTATGACCTCTTCGTTTACGGAGATACAGGCAGTAGCAGGAAATCCTTCATAGTTGAGGAAGGCAGGCTTTACCTTGTGTTTCATCATAAAATCATAACAGAACGTATCTATAGTATAGGTCGACATGCCAGGTTCCAAGAAAGAAGGCAGTGAATTCATGAGGCGGGCTGTCAGGTGACAAGCCTCACGAATTTTTTCTATCTGGTCAAATGTTTTTAGTTGTATCATGCTCAGTCTTTCCTTTGAGGGGAAACAGTTGTTTTTGCATAGTATCAAGCATTCCGTTGATGAACTTATAGTTCACTTCAGTCGAAAAATCCTGGGAAAGCTTTACTGCTTCATCGATGATGATATGAGGATGGATATCTCCATATAAGAGACAGTAGACACTTATCCTGAGGACATTCCTATCAACAATGTCGATACGATCCAAAGGACGGTGCAGAGAGAATTGGGAAATCAGTCCATCAACTTGATCGAGGTTTTCAATGGTACCTTGAATCAAATAATGGGCATACAACTTCACATCTTCCTCAAGCTCTGCATATTCACTATCAGTAATACCGCTGAATTGCTTTGGAATGTTCTCCTTAGCCATCGTGCTATTGAAATCTAGTGCATAGAGGGTCTGTATTGCAAGCTCCCTTGCTTTATGTCTTGTTCTCATACTTATTTCTTATACAGGATGTTTACACTTGCACTCTTGCGCAAATCCTCAACCAACGAGTTGATTGCTGTGTAGTAGACTTCCTGTTGTTTTGCTCCTGTAAGCTGGCTTGTTATATAGTCACGGATCGTTGATGTGGTATCAGGGTTTATCTGATCATCTAGACCCAATATCTTGGTCTCGTTATAGGCAAGGATCTTTAGGATATGTAATCCTGTGTTGGAGGAGACAACTCCGCTGGTATCACCAACTTCCGTGGAAAATGCCACATCGAAGAAGGTATCTCCCAAACCAAGGAGGGCCTGCTCATCATCCATGGTAAGCCAACCGATATCACCGGCCTTGGTCTTGCTGCGGGTATCCTGTGAATACTCGACAACAGCCTTTTCAAAGGATAGGCTTCCATAGCGCAACTGCTGTGCCACACGATCCATAGTATCCTTGTTTTTGGCATTGGCTACTTCATCTTCGGTGTAAGGGATGAATATGTGGCTGAGTTTGACTGTCTCGGGACTGACAAACTGTGTTTTGTTCTTTCGATAGAAAGAAGAAATCTCAGATTCGGAAATTGAGACAGGCTTATTCAACTCTGCAGCCTTTTTCATCTTTACATAGGTATCTACCATCAACTGTTCGCCAATCATTTTCTTATATGAATCAATGGTGCCAAAGTTAGAGTTCACCACTTGTTTAAACTCGTCATCGGTAAGGGTTTGACCATAACTGGCTTCAATGTTGGCTTTCTGGGAAGCATAAGCCTGATCAATCATAGAGTCGGTAATCTTGACCCCATCACGGGCGGCACCTTGACGGAAAAGCTCGTTATTGATCAGCAAACTCAAAATCTGCAAAGGATCGATAGCGGCCGGATCTGTACCGCTTTGGACAGCACTTGCCTGATAGCGTGCAACTTCAGCTTCCAAATCAGCGACTGTGATGGGAGTCGTCTTGGTAAGACGGACAGTGGCCGCAGGGGCACCGATTGATGCGGCGAAAAGCATGGTGCTTGCGAGCATAATGGTGATAACCAGAACTAATAATCGTTTCATGAAATACTCCTAGGGATTACTTAGGGATAAAATAGCTAAAATTAAGGGAAAAGTACATCATATCTGCAGATGTTTTCCTACAGCACGGGCATAATCAACCTTAGTGACAATCTCACTCTTTTTAAGAAACAACCCTTCATGTTCCATGGTCCTCATCAAGGCTTGTAAGGTCTTCATGGAGCGTACTCCGCCTTTAGAGATAAATCCCATACAGCGTATACCAGAAACGGTACCGGCTGTTCTCAAAAACTGGGATACGTTGGAGGGTAATTTGCCACCCCAGAAGGTTGTGGCTTCGGTTCCAAAAATAAGATAGTCATAAAAAGAAACCTTCTTTCCCATGTCAAGATTCATGTCAATAATATCAACTTGGTGACCTTGTGAGGAAACACCTTCAGCCAGGGCCTTAGCAATGGCTTTGATCTTTTGACTTTCTTTTGAGGCAGAAGCATACAATACACAAACTTTCATATGATATCCCCTATAACAGATACCGACCGCACAGTATGCGGCCGGCAGTCAATTTACAATAGCATCTACCGACTTAGTTGGTTGCGGCAGGAGCTTCAATAGTACTAGCAGGAGCTTCAGAGCCCTTCCACCAGTCAGTGGTCTGCTGAACTTGTTCAGTCTTCACCGAATCGAGAAGCTTGTCTTGAGACGGACTCTTGTTGACAAATGCCACGACAAGAGCAAGAATCATGAACACTACAGCCAGCGTAGCAGTTGCTTTTGTAACGACACTGCTTGCATGAGATCCGAAGGCAGTATTACTACCACCACCGAAGATGCCGCCCAATCCTTCACTCTGCTCATCCTGCACTGCGACAAGGAAGATCAAAAGGAGACTGACGATCACGAATAGTACCAACAAAATAACGCTCAAAACACCCATTTCTCTACTCCGGTTATGTTACATATCAAAAGTGACGATAGGCAAGAACTGCTCAACAGTGAGCGAAGCACCGCCAACAAGGGCACCATCGATATGTTCCTTGGACATCAAAGACTTAACATTTGAAGCCTTTACTGAACCACCATACTGTATTATGAGCTCTTCTGCAACACCCTTTGTGTAGAGTTTAGTAACAAGAGAACGAATAAATGCATGTGCGCTATCAGCATCTTCAGGTGTAGCGGTCTTTCCAGTACCAATTGCCCATACAGGCTCATAGGCGATGGTAATACTAGCCATGTCTTCTGCGGATACTCCCTTGAGGCCTACAGTTACCTGGCGGGTAAGGATTTCTTCAAGCTTGCCGGCTTCCCTCTCTTCGAGAGTCTCACCAACACAGAGGTCAACATCCATTTTTTCGGAGAGAGCAAGAAGCACTTTCCTATTGATAAGAGCATCACTCTCACCGTAGATGGCCCGTCTCTCGCTATGGCCGAGGATAACATTGGTAACACCAAGGTCCTTAAGCATAGCCGCACTTACCTCACCGGTAAAAGCACCTTTGGTGTTATCACACATGTTCTGGGCTGCAACGATGATGTTGCTCCCTTTCACAGCTTCCAACACAGCGGGGATGGTGACAAAAGGAGGGGCAATCATGACTTTGGTCTTGACCCCTTCAAGTGCCTTGGCAAGATCCTTAGCGAAAGCAGCGCCTTCGCTAGGGGTCATATTCATTTTCCAGTTACCTGCAATATAGGGTTTTCTCATATTATTTCTCCAATGCCTTGATACCAGGAAGGACCTTCCCTTCCAGGAACTCAAGGGATGCACCTCCGCCGGTGCTCACGTGACTAATCTTGTCTGCAAGGTCAAACTTGTTGATGGCTGCAACAGAGTCGCCCCCACCCACTACAGTGACACCCTTACAAGCTGCAAGAGCCTTGGCAACGGTAAGAGTTCCCTGGGCAAAAGCATCAAACTCAAAGACACCCATAGGACCGTTCCAGACAACGCTCTTAGCACTATCCACAGCGGCAACGACAAGCTGTATCGTCTTAGGACCAATATCCATACCGATAAGCTCTGCGGGGATCTCTATACTGTCAACAGCAATAGCCTTGGTATCATCCTTGAATTCTGCACCACAAAGGTGATCTACAGGGAGAATGACTTCAACGCCCTTCTCCTTAGCCTTGGCAAGGAAAGAAGCTGCTGTCTCTTTAAATTCCTCTTCCACCAGGCTCTTGCCAATGGCATACCCCTGGACAGCGAGGAAGGTATAGGCCATACCACCACCGATTACGATGGTATCACAGGTGTTTACCAAGCTTTCAAGAACGCCAATCTTACTAGAGACCTTTGAACCGCCGATGATGGCAACAAAAGGCTTGTCTGGGTTCTCAAGCAGCGGGGCCATGAACTTGACCTCTTTCTCAATGAGGAATCCTGCATAGGAGGGCAAATACTGCGCCACACCTGCAGTGGATGGATGGGCTCTGTGAGCAGTGCCAAAAGCATCGTTTACATAGCCATCGCCGAAAAGA
>CAXYZP010000118.1:0-5415 GCA_964293175.1 uncultured Sphaerochaeta sp. | reverse complement strand
ATATCCGAAGTCGCCACTGCTCCAGTGCACATCCTGCAACACCCCTTGCGCATGCGTATCTGGCACTACACCCAACAACTCTTTTGACTTTGCATTCCATGCTTCAGGAAGATCATCCACAGAAAGATTGCCAAACAACAGTTCCTGCTCCAGTTCAAAGCGGAGCATGACATGCAGCGAGTAACTCACCTCGTCAGCATTGACTCTGATAAGAGAGCGTTGCACCCTGTTTGCCGCCTGCAGAAACTTTGCGAGGCTAACCCCTTCGGTCTGTGAAGGAAAAAACTTACAAAAGAGGGGGTAATAATGAGTCCAGAACCCCTCACTTTTGGCCACCATATTCTCCCAAAGCCTGCTTTGGGACTCGTGCATACCCAGAGATGCCGCATTTGCCACACTGGTCCCTTTTTGTCTTCCACTGTTCATCCCCATCTCATAGAGGGCATGCCCACCTTCATGTACGCTCGAGCTGAAAGAATCCAATACACTGGGATCGGTATAGCGTGTAGTGATGCGGATATCATCGCTTCCTAACGTTGTGGTGAAGGGATGGACCGAAACAGCCCTACTGCCCCGGTTAAAATCAAAGCCCATATCCTGTAGAACAATCTTAGAAAAAGCCTCCTGCTGAGCAATGGGATAGTCCAACAGAAGAAAATCATCATCAACATCCTTGTCAGCAAGTGCATCCACCATTGATACCAGAGAAGGCTTGATGGATGAAAACAAAGCCTCAACCTCAGAACCCTTCATCCCCGGCTCAAAGTCATCGAGAAGAACATCATAGCCGCTGAAGGCCTCACTCCTAGAGCAGGCCTCTTTCTCCCGCATCAAGGCAATAATCTCCTGAAGATCCCCCTTGAAAAGGTTCCAATCGTTCTGTTTTCTCGCCTCGACCCAGCTTTGATGCGAGGTGGAAGCTTTCTCACTGAGGGCTTTGACCAACGAGGCAGGCATACTCCTATGCTTGTCCCAATGCCTGAAGCGAAGTCGAATAAGGGCTTTCTCAAAAACATCAGTTCCAGAGCCCTCAGGATTCTGCCTATCGGCTCCAAGCGCGGCCAACAGGTCCCCCATCTCGTTGCTACAGGCTTTCTCGTGCGCTTGGGCAGCGAGCCATCCCATTTGATTCGAACGCTCCTCAAGCCCCTTTTCAGAAAGGGCCATCTCCTGATCCCAGGAGAGGACAGAGCCCATATGTTCAAGCATCACCACCAGACGATCACTCTCTTCCAATCTCTGGAATGCTTTTTCTCGTGTCATCATATCCTCCAAAGTGAGAAGCCGGATTGCTCCGGCTTCTCACATCTGATTCCTAGTAGCCCTATAGCTGGGCCTTGCTTGCGATCGTGGCCTTCACCGAAGCTATGAAAGCATCGGTAGTAAGACCATTCTCCTGCTTGCCACTTCTATAGCGAACAGAGACCAGATCCCCCTCAGCTTCCCGCTCACCTATGATTACCATATAAGGGATCTTCAACTGCTGGGCATGGCGAATCTTTGCATTCATCCTGTCATCGCCAAGATCTGCTGAGACTCGGAAGCCTTCCTTACGAAGACGCTTCTCCAGCTCTTTTGCATAATCGAAGAAGTTCTCCCCTACAGGTATCACCTTGATCTGCTCTGGTGACAACCATGGGGGGAAGGCCCCTGCATAGTGCTCGATCAGAACACCGAAGAACCTCTCCAAAGAACCAAGCAAGGCACGGTGAATCATATACGGACGCTTTTCCACCCCGTCACGGTCCACAAAAGTCATATTAAAGCGTTCAGGCATGTTAAAATCAAACTGGACGGTAGAGAGCTGCCACTCACGACCGATGGCATCCTTTACCTTCAAGTCAATCTTAGGACCATAGAAAGCCCCACCGCCTTCATCAACCTCATAACTCAGGCCCTCAGCTACAATAGCCTCACGAAGAGCCTCTGTAGCATCAGCCCAACGAGAGGGATCGCCAACAGCCTTCTCGGGCATGGTGGAAAGGTATGCTTGGATATCAGTAAAACCAAAGGACTTCAGCATGTGCAGGGAGAACCTGAGTACTTCAAGAATTTCCTCTTGCATCTGCTCAGGGGTGACGAACAGGTGTGCATCATCCTGAGTGAAGCCACGAACTCGCATCAGACCATGCATTGCTCCGGCCTTCTCATATCGATAGACCGTACCGAGCTCAGCCCAACGGAAGGGAAGATCACGATAGGAGTGCTTGCTGTTGTTATAGATCATGATATGGAACGGGCAGTTCATGGGCTTGGCATAGTAGTCGCTCTTGTCCAGCTCCATCGGAGGGTACATGCCTTCCTTATAGAAGCCGAGGTGACCGCTGGTCTCCCAAAGCCATGCCTTTCCAATATGAGGGGTATAAACCATCTCATAGCCGTTTGCATAATGCTCGTCTCTCCAGAAGCTCTCAATCGCCTGACGAATCCTGGCTCCCATCGGATGCCAGTAGACCAAGCCCGGTCCTGCCTCTTCATGCAAGCTGAAAAGATCGAGGTCCTTACCGAGTTTACGGTGGTCTCTTTTCTCCACATCCTCAAGATGCTGCATGTAGAGCCTGAGCTCTTTGGCGTTTGTCCAAGCAGTTCCATAGATGCGGGTAAGCATAGGATTGGTCTCTTTACCTCTCCAGTACGCACCTGCGATGCTCATAAGCTTGAACGCATCCGCCTTGAGTTCTTTGGAGGATTCTACATGGGGACCACGACAGAGGTCGGTGAAATTACCGACGCTGTAGAGGGAGACCTCTTCATCTTCTGGAATTGCATTGATCAGCTCAAGCTTGTAGGTCTGAGAGGCAAACATCTTCTGTGCCTCTTGGCGGCTTACCACCGTACGAACAAAAGGTTTGTTCTCAGCGATGATTGCGCGCATCCTGCTGGTAATCTCTTCCAGATCCTCGGTAACCAACTGCCTAGGCAGATCAAAATCATAATAGAATCCATTCTCGATCGAAGGCCCTATGGCAATCTGTGCACTGGGGAACATCTCCAGGACAGCCTCTGCCATTACGTGCGACATTGAGTGACGAATCTTGGAGAGTCTCTCTCCCACTTCCACTTTAGCCATTTCTATCTCCTTACAACACTAACTACAAAAAAAAGAGCCCTCATGCCATCGTCTTTCCGTTACGGCATGTTCCGTATCCGGCAAGGACGAAGACATGAAAGCTCTCATGTTTCCGCGGTTCCACCTTGCTTCCCTACCAGCTATGCCGGATAGGACGCTCGTTGTACCTGTATCGCCAGGTGTGCGGCATAGCCTACTTGAAAAGTTCGGTATGCGGCTCAAAAGGGGTTTTCATCGGGCGTTTGTCAGACTCCTCTCAACCACCTGCGTGGGAGTCCTCTCTGTCACACCGTTTTCGACTACTCGTCTTTCTCAATGCCTTGTCATAAGAATGCGCACAAGGGCCCTCTTAGTCAAGACCAAAGCATCTCAGAGAGTACCGAAACAACAGCTTCCAGTATTTTCTGGTCGTCCTCTGTAAACCGGTCTTCATGAGGGCTATCCATATCAAGCAAGGCCACCACTTGATGATCCTTATCTAGTATCGGCACGACCAATTCACTTCTGGACGCCTCGTCACAGGCAATATGGCCAGGGAACAGATGCACATCAGCTACACGCTGACCCTCTTTGGTCCTTGCCGCCATACCACATACTCCCCTGGAGAATGCAATGTCAGTGCAAGCCACCTTACCTTGAAAAGGGCCGAGGATAAGATGGTCTTTTCCAGGTTGCCTCAGATAGAACCCAACCCAATTGATCTTCTCAAAATAGTCCCAAAGCAGAGCTGAGACATTGGCGAGATGGCAGTACCGTCGTTCTATACTACCCTCCCAAGGTCCTATCAGAGCCCCTACCTGTTCAATAAGGGTTCCTTCTTTGTTGAATTCATCCATACACTACCTTCGACTTATCGGCTCGCGCATAGCCTTGACCGGCGATGCCGCCTTACTGCCTCCACGAAGCCGTTTGGCAACAGAAGGTTTGACTACGGTCCCCGGACCGCTGATACAACCGCCTTCACAGCACATCACTTCGATCAAGTCTGCCTCCGGAACTCGTTTTTCCCAGATCTTCATAGTCCTGAACATCTTCTTGTCGATGCCATCGATGGAGAGGACCTCCACGTCTTGCGGATTCTCAAGACGCCTAAGGACACTGGCCGCAACACCGGTGGAAAGGGCAAACTCACGGCAATCCTCAAACAGGGAGGTATCCCCTAGGTCGGAGTCTTCCATCTCACGTACGTCTATGCCCTTAGCTAGGAACAAGGATGCAAGTTCGCTAAAAGTCATAACCCCATCAATACTCTTCATCCTAGCCGCCTCGACCTTCTTGGCAAGACAAGGCCCGATAAAAATGGTCTTCGTCTCAGCATTCTGTTCCTTACACCACAGGGCTGTATAGGCCATGGGAGAGAGGGCGGAGGAGCGCTTCTCTGCAAGGAAGGGAATATGCTTGTCCACCATCTCCATGTAGGCAGGACAACAGCTGGTGGTCATATACCCCAGCTTGCTCTCTTTTCTACTCATGAGTTCGTCTGCCTCATGCACACTGGTAGTCTCAGCCCCCTGGGAGACCTCAACAACAGAGGAGAAACCAGTGGCGAGCAAAGCACTCTTTATCTGAGCCAACGTTCCGGGGAATTGGCCCTCTATAGCCGGGGCTATCATGGCAGTCACATGGTCTTTTGCCTTGAGCATCTTTACCACGGGGATGAGCCCAGAGCGTTCAACGATCGCACCAAAAGGACAACTCGTTGCACAACGGCCACAGCTTATACACTTCTTATAGTCAATCTCGACATATCCCTCTGCATTCTTCTTCACCGCATCTACAGGGCAGGCCTGCTCACACGGAACGGGGATATGGACTACAGCATGAAAAGGACAGACCCCTTCACACTTGCCACAGCGAATACACCGGCTCTCATCGATATGAGCTTTTCCGTTGATGAAGGATATGCAATCCTTGGGACAGTTTGCAAGGCAAGGACGGGCAAAACATCCCCTGCATGCTTCGCTGATGAGGTAGCGATCTGGCGGGCAGGAAGAACAGGCGGTGGAGATGGTGGTGAGGATGGGAACAGGTGGGGTATCCTTTATGAGGACCTCCTTCACATACTCACCCAGACTCTTCATCTCATCATCATCGGCCTCGATGTTAATCCCAAGCATCGCCATGATCCTGTAACGGATCATCGCCCGCTCCTTGTAGATACAGCATCTGTTCGGAACTCGACTCTTGGGGATGATATAAAAAGGAATCTTATCGGCATTCTCTTCCAAAGTCCCGTCAAAGAACTGCTTGAGCACCTCGGTCTGCACCTTTGCCCTGATCTGGTTGTACTGGTTGTTCATCTCAAGCATGGACAGCCTCCGTAACCAATCGGCAGAACTTCTCTT
>CAXYZP010000117.1:0-5416 GCA_964293175.1 uncultured Sphaerochaeta sp. | reverse complement strand
AAACAGTTCGTATATTATACTTTGCGTAGCATCAGGGCTTGCAGTCTTTTTCCTTGCTCCCAAGTTTGTCGGTAGGTGGAGGGTCATCCTCTTCTCCGATGCCTTGGGTCTGGGAGTCTTTACCGCCATCGGCGTAGCCAAAGGCGCCATGTACGGCATAGGTCCTGTTGGGCAGCTGTTGTGTGGGGTCTTCACTGCAGTGGGAGGCGGTATGGTCAGGGACATCATGAGTCGATCCATACCGACAGTTCTCACCAGTGACTTCTATGCCACCGCTTCGTTACTGGGAGGTATCGTATACCTCCTGCTTGAAATGACTGCTTTGAACCTGCTACCCAAGTTTCTGATCACTACTATGGTGGTCTTCATCATTCGCCTGGTTGCCATAAAGTTTAACTTCCAGCTACCAGTAGCGAAGACCGCGTTGCCAGTGGAAGACCATCTGAGCATGCATCGCAAAGATTAAGGAAATATCATGAATTCTAGAGCCGTATATTATGAAGAACCCTATCGCAAGAGTCTCGAAGCCCTTGTCATCGCAATTTCCGATGACGGAATTGTTCTGGATCGGACCATCTGCTATCCCGAAGGGGGAGGCCAGAGTGGCGACAGGGGATTCCTTGGTGGTTGTCCTCTTCTCGATACCGTACACGGCAAAGATGGTGAGATCATGCACAAGGTGGAGAATCCCACTTTCAAGATAGGGGACACAGTCCTGATCGAGCTCGATTGGGATCACCGCTATCACTACATGCAGATGCACACTGCACAGCATATGGCCAGCGGCATCATGCACTCCCAGTTTGACATCGGGACGGTAAGTGTGCACCAAGGTGAAAAAATCCTTACCATAGAGACAGATCAGGATGAAATATCAGAGACAACCTGTTATGCCCTCGAAGCTCTAGTAAACCAGAGTATCAGAGAGGCCCATTCCCTTCGCTATGAGGTCCAGTCCCAAGACGAGGCTAATAAGCTACCCTTAAGACGATCAATTAAGGTGGATAGTGAAGAGGTGCGCCTTGTCATAGTCGAGGATGTTGATGTTACAGCATGTGGCGGGCTGCACCTTGCAAATACAGGTGAAGTGGTCCTCTTCCAGTATGAAGGCCAGGAAAAACTCCGTAACCATGTACGCCTCATCTTCTCAGTAGGGGACGGGGCGCATCGGATGATTCGGGAGAACCGGACCCTCGTTGATCAGCTCTGCACCCTGCACTCCGCTCAGAGGGAGAACCTCCTGGAAGTCGAGACCAAGCTTATGCAGCAGGTGGCGCGGGATAGGTACCTGCTGGGGAAAAAGTCAGAGAGGGTAGCCTCTCTGATGTTGGAAGGCCTTGTTGCTCAAGCTGAGTTGATCAACAGCATCCCCTTTGTCCTGTGGGAAGTGGAGGATGACATAGATATGAAGCAGGTTGCCTCTGCATTCTTTCAAGTGGAACATATCGCCCTCTGTGCGGCAAAAGTCGAGCATGGCAAGCTTCTCTGGCTGGTAGGACTTGCAGGCAAAGCCTCCACCTTGTTGGACTTCAACCTATCAAGAAAAGATCTGTTAGGTCCTATCTCAGGAAAGGGTGGGGGGAAGGGTTCCCTTTTCCAGGGTGTTGGGACCGGTGTCCCAAAAACCCTCTTTTCCACGTTTACCAAGGTCCTCTATGAAAATGATTGATTGGATTAAAAGTGTTTTTTCCAAGGAAAGCTATATCCTTGAAGACGGGTCTCTTGACGTAAAAAAACTTCTCGTCAGAACGGTTGTGGCAAGTCTTCCCATCTTGGGTCTTTACCTAATTGCAATGAAGGTTTTGACCAATATGGGCCTGGAAAACTCTATCGTGGTGAATCAGTTCATCAGTGATTTTGGAGTACAGGGCGTGGCACTGTATGTCTTTGTCATGGACATGTTCGTATTACCATTCTCTGTCGACCTTATATGGCCCTTCGTCATGAGTTGGCAACCGCTCGTAGCTATCTTTGTCATGGGGACCAGCTCTGTCGCTGGGGCTTTCTCAGCCTATCTGCTTGGCAGGCTCATTGGTCTCATTCCACCTATCAGAAGGTGGATAGTGAAGGTGTCGGGTACACAGGCTGAAGAGCTCATAACCAAATACGGTGTTTGGGCGATCGTCATAAGCGGCCTGACGCCGCTTCCGTTCTCAACCATATGTACCCTGGCAGGCATTGTAAAGCTGAAGCCTCATCACGTCTTTTTGAGTACCCTGATCAGGTACGTCAGAATGGCCATTTACTACTTTATCTTCACAGGCATTATCTTTATCAGCTAAGAGCTGTTTTTACTTCCTCAATAACCATCCTCGTCCTTATGGGTGCATCACCCACATACTCCTCTGCATTGAGGGAGGCGAGCACTTCACTCTCGGGCATAAAGGAGAGGATCGTCTTGTCACTACTGAGCATTGTATCGAGGGTATTGGCTTCACCTTCCTGTACTTCTGCCCAAGCCTTGAGGCTGTAGTGACGGATAAGCTCATGCATCTCCTGGCGGTTGGCACCTTTACGACCCAGTTCCATAAGCAGGCGTTCACTCGCTGCAAAGAGGCCATAGGTTGCAAGGTTTCTTTTAACCCCACTTTCGTGGATCTGCATACCCTTAATCACCTTGGTGGTGGTGCTTAGGATCTCATCAGCAGCTAGGAAACACTCAGGTAGGGTGACGCGCCTGTTGGCGCTGTCATCAAGGGTCCTTTCCAACATGGTGGAAGCGGCATTCTGCCAGAGTACTTCGCTCTGACTCGAAACAAAGCGACAGAGGCTGTCGACCTTCTCACAGTTGATGGGATTGCGCTTGAAAGGCATCGCAGAGGACCCCACCTGCTTCGCAGCAAAGGGTTCGCTCCATTCCCCGATGGGAGGACTTTGGAGGAGCCTGAAGTCCAAGGCGAACTTATACAGTGTGCAACAGAGCCCCGACAGGGCGGAGACAATCCTCCAGTCCTGCTTACGGGGATAGACTTGGGTGGCGGCGGTGAAACTTTTCATTCCAATGCTGGTCATTACTTCATTTTCAAGTTCGAAGGCAGTCATGCCTCGGCCCTTGAGCAGTTCCGTATAGCTAGCGCTGGTTCCCACGGCTCCTTTGATTCCTTTTCCCCTGATGTTTTGGGAAACAAGCTTCAGAGCCTCCAGGTCCTCGACGAGGTCCTGGGCAGTCTGAGCGAATCGATAGCCAATGGTGGTGGGTTCAGCTGGTTGAATATGGGTAAAGGCCATGCAGGGGACATCAGAGTAGGTTTCCATCTTCTCTACGAAAGCCTCTAGCAGGGTCTTTGTCTGTGCAATGATGAGGTCCGTGGCACGCCTGAGGCGCAGGGCATCCATGTTGTCCAGGACATCCATGCTGGTTGCCCCGAGGTGGATTATGCTCCCACCCTTGGGACACTGCTCTGCATACGTTTTTATCTCTGCCATCAGGTCATGATGAATCTCAGCTTCAATAGCTGATGCGCGTTCGATGTCGATGTCGTCTTTATGTGCGATGAGTTCATCAAGCTGCTGGTCAGTGACAAGGCCTGCTTTTTTCTGTGCAGTTGCCAAGGCGATCCAGATCTGCCGTAAGAGGCGGCGCTTCTCCACTTCGCTGAAAAGAGTTTTCATGGCAGGACTGCCATAACGCCAGGTAAAGGGGGAAATATAGGTTTCATGGGTATAGCTGCTCATTGATGCCTCGCTTTACCCATGAATGTACCCTGCTTTTTCTTCTAGGTCAATGTACCCTAATTTATGTACCTGATGCTCTCCCAAGCCTTATTGTACAGATCAAGGGTACTTCCCAAGTCGTCTTTCAGCTCATAGTTCTTCAACATTTCTACTGTATAGAAAGGTTTGGTGGTGGTGAACTGTTCAGCTGCTGTGTTAACAGAAGCTGGGAAGTGGAACCGGTCCAAAAACTGTGCATAGTTCTCTGGCTGATGAATAAAGTTTATGAATAGATGGGCAAGGTCATAGTTTCGTGCGCCTTTGGGAATGCACATCGAGTCGATATACATCGGACCTCCGTCGAGGGGAAGGAAGAAGTCTACATTGGCCCACTTCTCTTCAGGAAGCTCTTCGAAGATAGCCTCGGCATAGCCGTGGGAAACCCAGTACTCACCAGAGGCAAAGCCCTTTGCAAACCCCTCAGCATCAAACTTGACGAGGTTGGGCTTCCACTTGGTGTTGACGAGGACCCGTGCCTCTTCCAGCTGCTTGGCATCGGTGGTGTTTACCGAATAGCCCAGGAAAGCCAAGGCATCACCAAGGACTTCGCGCATATCATCCATCATGACCATGCGGTCAGCAAACTTTTTGTTGGCAAAGATGTTCCAGTTTTTCTCATACTCTATTCCCTTGGTCATCTTCGTGTTTACGGCAATACCGGAGGCTCCCAAGTAGTAGGGTACCGAGTACTCCATTCTGGGGTCATAGGTTGCCTTTTCAATGGCAAGGGGCGAGATGTATTCCAAGTTTGGAATCTTGGTCGTGTCGATTTTCTCTAGCATCTTCTCATGCATCATGATGGAGACATAGTCCCCTGAAGGGAAGATGATGTCGTACCCTGCGTTGCCGCTGGCCTTGAGCTTTGCGAACATCTCCTCGTTGGAAGCGAAGTAGTCGAGGACCACATCAACACCATACTCTTTCTCGAATGCTTCGATCACGGAGTCTGGGGTATAGTAGGACCAGTTGTAGACATACAGCTTCTTGCTTTTTGTGGTGTTCTTTTCATTGGTCTCTGCTTTGCTGCATCCGGTGAATAAAAAGACGGTAAGGACGAATAGCACGAATACGATTCTGAGGTGTTTGTTGGTAGGTCTGCTCATAGCAAAACCTCCTCTACCATGGATTCTGCCCGTCCAGGACAACATACGCCATACCCTGGATCGGTGGTTAAGGATGAGGCCTTGTAGACAAGGCACGGCACAAATTTGGTTAGGCTGGATTAGAGAGGAGAAGGGTGCATTTGCTGATTTTAGTAAACATTGTGTATCTCCTCCCAAGCTTTGAAATGTAGCCCCATAATTGGGTATTTTTTCCTATGAGTCAATAACATGGAAGGCCAAAAAGGGGAAAAAAGAAACTATTTTTACACATCGTGGCAATTACTTGTTTTACATACAGTTATTCAAACAGTTTCGGCCGCTTCCCTCATCCTTTGTGCACTGAGCTGCAGGGTAAGAAGTGTATTGCTTGAAAGCTTTTTATGATCGAACTCCTCTAGGGTGTCGCCACTGGAAGCATTGGCCTTATTGCGGATTATGAAGATGCAGTATTTCGTATAAAGATTGGTAGTGTCTTTTGACCCAGCATATTCCTGGGCCCTAGCTTGCTGGAACGCCTTGCTATCCAGTTCCAGACTGGCTGCTATATCTTCCATCTCCAATCGTGACAGGTTGAGGAGCTTCTCATCCTTGAGATGTGA
>CAXYZP010000116.1:0-5472 GCA_964293175.1 uncultured Sphaerochaeta sp. | reverse complement strand
TTTTCATGTCATCCCGTTTCCCCTTGAGGAGACTGTCTCCTACAAAGGCGGAACCGCCCAAGGGCCTCTGGCTATTTTAGAAGCATCAGAGCAGCTTGAAAAGCTTGTAGATGATCAGTGTGAGCCGGGTTTGTTGGGAATTCATACAACAGAAGCAATTGACTGTACCTATGCAAACACTGTTCAAGAGGTGTTTGTACGAGCTGCATCTCTGGTCAGCCGTGCCTTTGAGCAACACTCTATTCCGGTGATGCTTGGAGGTGAACATAGCGTTACCAACGCATCCATACAGAGCATAGCATCGTTGTTTGAGAAAGGTGAGATAGGAATCCTGCAGTTTGACGCGCACATGGATTTGCGTGATGCATATGAAGGTTCTCCCTTCAGCCATGCCAGTGTCATGAAGCGTGCTGTTGAAGCAGGCATCCCCCTGTACCAGGTTGGTGTGCGTAACTACAGTACGGAAGATCTGGATGCCAGACACGCCTTTGGTGTCGGTCATCTGGATGCGCATGCCATCGATAGCATGAAACATTTCAAGGAAGGGCTAAGCCATGTATCGCTTCCTGAATCATTTCCCAAAAAGCTATTCATCACCTTTGATGTCGATGGCTTTGATGCTTCGCTGATGGGTAGTACAGGAACCCCAGACCCCGGAGGGCTTTTCTGGTGGGATGCCATAAATCTGTTGGATAGTCTGACTGATGGGCGGACCATCATCGGATGTGATGTGGTGGAGCTTGCTCCCAATCCCCTGTTGCACCATGGCCCCTATCTTACAGCAAAGCTTGTCTATCACCTGATGGGCCTCATAGCCAAGAGAAATATGAAATACAACTGATAGGTAGAGCAGGGTAGACAAGACAAGGACCACCTGCATAGTGGTGGTCCTTGAGAGTGAAAAATGGGTTCAAAATATAGTTCTATAGGCTTTTATCCTACACTGCAAGCTTGGCTCCAAGAGCCTTGCATGCCTCTAAAGCATCAGCATCAGGGTCTTCGTTAGCAATGACGGGATCTGCAACTAGGATGGCACCGAGAGCGAGGACCCTTTCCTGCCAGTCGCTCATCCACTGTCCGTCGCCCCAGCCATACGAGCCGAAAAGGGCAATGCGTTTGTCCTTCAGCTGATCTTCCAAGGAACTAAACATGGGTTCGAAGAAATCTTCTTCAAGCTCTTCCACACCCATTGAAGGGCATCCGAAAGCCACACTATCATACTCAGCAAACATGTTTGAGGTGAAAGCTTCTGCATGTATCATGCGTGCTTTGGCTCCAGCTTGGGTTGCACCTTCCAGCACAGCATCAGCCATAGCTTCGGTGTTGCCAGTTCCACTATAAAATACGATTGCTACGTTGCTCATATTTATACCTCTTATTAGTTAGCATTGGCTAACTAATACGAGTATACGTAGTATTTCTCATATCGTCAAGAGAATGCAGTGCACCGGAAGCAAATGCATTCTCTTGTACTGCATTGATATTATTTTTGAGGGAAAATGTTCTTTGTGAGCCTCTTTACCTTTGTGGTAAGGGGAGATCCATGACCAAAACGGGCGATAGATTCATTCAGAACCCACCGATAGGCTAGCCTGGATTCTTCATCCTTGCCAATCTTGTGGTAGCAATGTGCAATATGGGCCATAAGGCCTATACGTTCGGCATCGGTTGAGAAATCCTTTTCGGCGTCAAGGAAGGCACGTACTACAATGTAATGGCCTAAAGCATCTCTATAGCGTTTCATCTTTTCCAGACAGTACCCAAGGGCAACCCGTGCCATGATGGTCTGGTTGTCCGTAGATCCTTCAAATTCTTCAAAGATGCTCAGCACATGCTTGCGCAGGGCCAGTTCCTTGGTGAAGAGTTCCTGGGTATGGTGGAGATCTGCCTGGAGGCAGATAGCATCCATATACAGGTCATAGGAAGGGCTTTCCTCTTCTGACCAGTCGCGTTTGAGTAACTCGGTAGCAATAATCTGAGCTTCCTTGTTTTGACCGTCGTCAATATAGGAGTTGGCTAGGGCTATCTGTGCCTCTATGGTGATTTCATCTTCGCTGCCATAGAGGTTTTTGGTTGTTTCATATATCTGCTTTGCAACTGCAAGTTCGTTTGTAGGGACATTAGCATGGAGATAGGCCATGTTAAGCTCGCCCATAAGATTTACATAGGATGAGTTTGCAGGTCCGTGCTGATTAAAATGCGCAACGCGTTTTTTCTCCAGCTCCATAATGTTCTGGTGAATTTGTGCAAAGTATATTGGGTCGTCAAGCTCACTGGTAAGCAGCAGACGGGTTAAGTAGTTTTCCATAGTGTAAGTATACCGTTAGGAATTATCCCTAACAAGTGGCTCTCGGGTTTTGGTTGCCTGAATTGCGATGAAACAGTCGTGCACGAAGCTATCCATTAACATACATCCGCTTACATCTGTGTAGAGGTCGGTGATGGCAAAGCCTTGCGTGCACAGCCCTCCCAGCAGGTCGTTGATAGTATGGCTGAACTCAATGGTGTCATGTTTCTTCAACCGTTTCGCTAACTCCTTCTCACTGAGACTTTTGAGATCGGAGAAGGGGATGGTGTATTTTACCTTCATTTTGTTTTTCATGGCAGCTTTTTCATCAAAGAGATACAGTGCCGGGTTGGTAGCGCTTGTCAATAGTGATCCCCCATCTTTGAGGATTCTGTTGCATTGGCGGTATACACTCTGTACATCGTCGATGAAGCAGGTGGAGGTTGGATTATAGATGAGGTCAAACGTCTTGTCAGGAAAACGGGACAGGTCGCACATGTCGCCCTGTTCGATAGTTAGGGTGAGGCCTTCTCTTTTGGCGATGTTAGCATCTTGGGCAAGTTGTTTTTCTGAAATGTCAAAGACTGTTACGTTAGCTCCATACGCAGCAAGCAAAACTCCCTGTTGGCCACCTCCACAGGCGAGGCAGAGTACTTCCTTGCCTTTGGTATCAGCTATCCAGGAGTGGGGAACCTGCTTGAAAGGAGAAAGGATCATGTCTAGGATTCCAGTTTTAGCCTGTGCAACTTGTTGAGGTGTGCACCCATCAGTCCATATATTGCCTTTGGTGACTTCATAGTCCCAAGCTTTTGCATTATAGGTTGTGTACTTTTCCATGCGGATTACCTTATCACTAATGCTTTGAGGTATCAAGCGAACTCTCTTATATAACTTTCTATATGATAGTAGTTTGTTGTAGTTGGTTCGTAAACAGAGGAGTGTAGGTCAATATATTTCTTTTTTCATGGGAGTGCATAAGGTTAATCTTGTCGCTGGTGATAGCCAAGGATTCTATTGCGGGTAGTTTCTTGCCCTTAACCCCAAGAGCAAGGGTCACATGGGGGTGAAATACTTGATCCTCTAGAAGGAAATTATTGGTACGTAAGATATAGGCCAGTTCCTTTTGCAATGCTTCTAGCTCCCTGTTCTCTTCAATGCCAAGCCAGAGGATGTCTTCTTGGCGTTTGCGAAAGTGTCCCAGCTGGTTGAATGTAATGTGCAAGGGCATAGGATTGAGGGAAAAGAGGATTTCTTTGAGAAGGGTGAGTGAATGCCCCTCCACCTCTCCAAGAAAGCAGAGGGTAAGGTGCAGATTCATGTGGCTGGTAAAGAAGCCTTTTGGATAGCGTACAATAAGATCCTTTTGCAAGAGTGCTATTGAATCCTTGGTTTCAGGAGTAAAATCCAATGCATGAAATAATCTCATACGTTATGGTAAATGCTGTATATCTACAAAGCAAGAGTTTGGACAAGCATGCTATGATTTGATTATATGACCTTGCTCTGAGCCGCTTTAGGTCTTAGAATAATCATATGGAGGCTTTAGATGAAAATAGTGTTAATAGGAGCCGGCAGTGCCCAGTTTGGTTTTGGAACGTTGGGAGATATCTTCCAAAGTAAAAAACTTGCTGGCAGTGAAATTTGCCTTGTTGATATAGATAAGAAGGCCTTAGACCATGTCACCGATGTAGCCGAGAAGTTTATCAAGGAACAAAATCTTCAATTTACCATAACAGCTTCCACTGACCGTACAGCAGTTCTTGCAGAAACTGATGTGGTGGTCATCTCCATCGAGGTTGGCAAGCGCTTCCCTCTGTGGGATGAGGATTGGACGCTTCCCCAGCAATATGGCATCAATCAGGTGTATGGGGAGAATGGGGGACCCGGTGGGGTATTCCATGCCTTGCGCATCACCCCTGTCATTGTTGAGATTTGTGATGACATAGTAAACCTCGCTCCAGATGCGTGGGTATTCAACTATTCGAATCCAATGACAGCCATCACAACAACGGTATTGCGTAAGTATCCGAACCTGAAATTTGTAGGTATGTGCCATGAGATAGCTTCTTTAGAGCGGTATCTGCCTTCGATTCTCGATACTCCGTTTGCAGATCTTGATCTGAGAGCTGCAGGACTTAACCATTTTAGTGTGCTCCTTGAAGCTAGCTACAAGAAAACCGGCAAGGATGCATATCCTGATATCCTACGGAAGGCTCCTTCATTCTTTGCAAAGGAGCCAGGCTATTCTGATATCTTAGCCTATGTCAAAAATAATCAAGAGGTGTTCATGACCGAAGGAAGTTCTGAAAGAAATCTTCCTAACGATATGGTCAGTGCTAAAAGCTGGGCTGACAGGACTCTGTTCAAGAAGATTCTTGACCATTACAGCTTGCTTCCCATTACAGGTGATAGTCATTTCGGTGAGTATATCCCTTGGGCTCATGAGGTAGCTGACCATAAGGGGATTAAGGATTTCTATACCTTGTACCAACTGATGCTCACCCACGTTCAGCCGAAGATAGAGTTGGAAATACATGAGCGTTTGGTCTATATTTTGGAAGGGATCATCGATGACAGTGGATATGAGGAACCCGCAGTAAACATACTGAACAACAACCTCATAGCAGAACTTCCTCCTTGGATAGCGGTTGAGGTACCTGCAAAGGTGCATACTAAGGGTCTAGAGGGTATTGCATTCCCCAACTACCCCAAAGGTTTCGCAGGGTTGTTACGTAACTATTGTGGTGTATATGACCTGATCGCAGAGGCTGTGCTGACAGGAGAGAAGAAGTATGTCATCCAAGCCTTGCTGGCCAACCCTGTAGTCGATCGTTGTGAGAATATTCCCGAGCTGGTTGACCTTATGATTGAACGTCAAGAGAAGTGGTTGGGATATCTGAAATAGAAGCAAAAGTAAAAAAGAAACCTTCCTGCTTGGGGAAGGTTTCTAGTAGCGACAAAGGGATTCGGACCCCTGACCGAACGGATATGAGCCGTTTGCTCTACCAACTGAGCTATGTCGCCGTGTGTTGTATAACAACTCTTGCATAATAGTAAATGTAATAAGGTTAGTCAAGAGGGTTTTTGGAAAGAGTTTTCCTAAAAACCTATACCCTATGAATTTATTGTTAAAATACTGTAAATATATCTATAACAAACAGTTACAGAATATTAAAAGTAGCTGA
>CAXYZP010000115.1:0-5481 GCA_964293175.1 uncultured Sphaerochaeta sp. | reverse complement strand
GGCCTCTCTGTATGAGGCTGCTAAAATCGATGAGGCAAGTACCATCCAGCAGGAGCTGAAAATAACCCTTCCCATGCTTCGTGGAACCTTGATCACTACGATGACGCTCGCAATGGCGTATGGTATGAGACACTTTGAGTCCACCTTCCTCATGACAGGGGGAGGCCCTGCCTATGCTACGACAACGATGGGTATCGATCTGTATCTTAAGATGGATGCGCTTCGCTACAGCGAGGCGAGCACTGCCGGAGTCTTCCTTATCCTCTTGGGTACGGTAGTCATCACCCTATTACGAAAATTCTTCGGGAAATCTGACCCGATGAGCGAAATGGCACAGTAGGAGGCCGACTATGAAAGAAAAACAAACTCCCCTGTGGTATTTTGCCAATACCCTCAAGTGGATCTTATTGGTAACGCTCTTGGCTTTGGCCCTGCTTCCAATACTCTGGTTGTTTATCAGTTCACTCAGGACAAATCTGGAGCTACAGATTTCCCCCTTTGGATGGCCAGAGAAGATGCAGTGGGTCAACTATGCAAATGCCTTAGCCATGGCAAGCCTTCCCAGGCTACTGCTCAACTCTGTTGTAGTGGCTGCAAGTGCTGTGGTTCTCAACACCCTCATAACCAGTATGGCCGCCTTCATTCTCTCCCGCGAACATTTCAAGGGCAGAGATATCATCTACACGATTTTTACTGCAGGGGTTCTGGTTCCTGTCATATCCTTCATGGTGCCATACTTCTCCCTCATCACTCGTAGTGGGTTGTATAACTCCCTGACAGCTCTTATTTTTGTCTACTCTGCGGTAAACATCCCTGTCTCCATCTTTTTAGTGACGGCATTTATGAAGAGCATACCCAAGGAGCTTGAGGAAGCGGCCATTATAGACGGGTGTGGATTCTTCAAGCGCTTCTCCAAGATCATCCTGCCGCTTTCGCGCTCGGGCTTGGTGACAGCGGCAACCTTCTGCTTCATCTACTCTTGGAACGAGTTTGTCATGGCCATGCTGCTCACTTCGAGCATCGAATCAAGAACCATTCAGCTTGGTATCAAATTCTTTACCAGTCAGTTCATCACTGATTACAGCAGTATGTATGCAGCGGTGATCATCACGATCATCCCCAGCATAGGAGCATACATATTCTTGCACGATAAAATTATCGGTGGGCTTACCACCGGAGGAGTAAAAGGCTAAATGATTAGTTGTACTATGCAAAAGGACAGGCTTCTTGTCCTGTATAATAAACTCACCATCATTGACCATAGCCCCGATACTCCCTGTATCCAGTTGTACAAGGGCTTTGAGACCATAGATATGTATCGGGGAAACTATTTCATAGAGGATGACCTGCAAGAGAAGGTCGGCTTAGAAAAATATGAGCTCTCCCAATCTCTCAAGGAGGGCAGGGTACTCTATACTATCAGGTTTTATCACCAGAAGACGGAGATGACCTGTTCGCTATCCGAACATAATGGTAGGTTGGCCCTCACATTCTCAGCCATGCCCAAAGGGTATAACCGCCTTGAACTGTTCTTCTTCGCCCAGGAGGACGAACATGTGTATGGCTGTGGCGAACAGTTCTCCTATTTTGACCTGCGGGGTAAAAACTTCCCCATCTGGACAGGGGAGCAGGGGGTGGGCAGGAACAAAGATACGGCCATCACTCAGATAGCCGATAGAGAGGATAGGGCAGGGGGTGACTACCATACTACCTTCTATCCCCAACCTACCTTTGTCTCTACGCGTGGCTATTTTCTGCATGCTGAGACCTATGGCTATGCTGATTTTGATTTCAGCCTTTTTCACACCCATCGTTTGTTATTCTGGGATGTCCCTTCTACTATAACCATCAGTGCAAAACCCACCCTGCTTGAGGTCGTACAGGACATATCTGCCCTGTTGGGCAGACAAAGAGAGCTTCCCCCTTGGGTCTATGACGGGATAATTCTCGGCATGCAGGGCGGGACAGAAATCTGTCTTGAAAAGCTCAAGCGGATGCAAAGTGCCTCAGTTCCTGTCGCAGGCATTTGGGCCCAGGATTGGCAGGGGGAGAAGTACACATCTTTTGGTAAACGCCTCAGATGGAACTGGCAATGGGATCCGAAGCTCTATCCTAATCTGGATACTGAGATAGCTACCTTGAAAGAGCAAGGTGTGCAATTTTTAGGATACATCAACCCCTACCTCCTGGAAGGTCATGAGCTGTACAAGGAAGCAGAGGCGAAGAAACTGCTTGCGCTCAATGCCCAAGGCTCTCCCTATTTGGTTGATTTCGGTGAGTTTGATGCAGGGATCGTGGACTTTACCAACCCCAGAGCAAAAACTTGGTACGTGAATGTTATTAAGAAAGAAATGCTCGCCTTCGGTCTAGGTGGTTGGATGGCTGACTTTGGGGAGTATCTTCCAACCGATGTAATCCTTCATGACAAGAGTTCTGGCATGCTAGCCCATAATGCGTGGCCAGGGTTTTGGGCGGAAGTGAACCAACAAGCCATTCAAGAGGCGGGAAAAGAGGATGAGATAGTGTTCTTCATGCGGGCTGGCAATGCCCGTAGCCTTGCTTCTTGTCCCATGATGTGGGCAGGTGATCAGAATGTAGACTGGTCTGAAGATGATGGCCTTCCATCAGTGCTTACCAGCTCATTGAGCCTTGCCATGAGTGGAATGGGTCTCCATCATAGTGATATCGGTGGCTATACGACCCTGTATGGGATGAAGCGTTCCAAGGAACTGCTCTGCCGATGGGCTGAGCAGGCTACCTTTACCTCCCTGATGAGGACCCATGAAGGGAACCGGCCTAAGGATAACTGGCAATTTGATGGGGATGAAGAGACTATGGCCTTGTTCGCGAAGATGGGATCTATTCATGTCAAACTCAAGCCTTACCTGCAATTTTGTGTAGAGGAGAATGCATTGGAAGGGAAGCCGGTCATCCGCCCTATCTTCCTGCATTATGAAGAGGAGCCTTTCTTCACCTGTAAGGATCAGTATCTTTTGGGCAGGGATCTTCTTGTCGCTCCCATACTTGAAGAGGGTTCGACAAAGAGGGCGGTTAGGCTTCCGAGTGATGATTGGGTCCACCTGTTCACTGCAGAAGAGTATTCCGGTGGTAAGCATAGGGTAGAGGCTCCCATGGGAAGCCCTGCAGTTTTCTACCGCAAGGCTTCAGAGTTTGCCAGCTTGTTCGGTGAGTTTGCCCTTAGCTGATAAGGCCCTGAACCTGCACCATAATGTCCTTGGGCAGGAAAATGTCCAGAAGCTTCATGCTTTGTTTCTTGACGGTAATCAGAACTTTAGTAAGCGTCCCCTTTGCCATTGAGTAGAGGGGATGCGCTTTTGTCTGGACAGGAACATCTGATTTCTCAAAATTCTCTCGTTGAGCTTTGGTTGCCTGGAAAGTGTCGAACTGCCAGTCTGCAACAGAAAAAGAGCTCTCAAGCTCATGTTCCAACTCATCTGGAAGCAGATGGAAGAAGTCAAGGTTAGTCAGCTGTTCAACCTCCTTAACGGTTGTGGCGAAGCTCTCTAGGCGTTCGCTTGAACCTTCATTGGGAAGTACGAACCCTATCGCCTTGAAGTCAGGCTGGGCATAATCGAGTATGACCTTGTAGTAGTAGTTGGGTACAGAGACCTTATTCTTGCCAATGGTCTTATAGGGGCCGTCTGTAAGGATGGGACCTGTCACCACATACACCTCGCCTTCGGTATCGGCAAAGTTGCGTACCGTTGCTTCTAGGGAACTCCAGATACCTCTGTTGAACTGAGGCTCCTGCGGACTCATATTGCTCAAGAAGAAGGAGTCGCTCATCGCTTCTTCAGACCAGGAGAGGTCGGCTGCCGGGATTAGGTGCCCACGGTCATACCCGCTGCTCCTATAGTCAGAAAGCGCTGCAGACTCTGTCGCGATGGAGGGGTCAGAACGGAAATTGTCCTTTCTCTTATCAGTGCCATACAGCTCTTCTTGAGTCAGGTGGTAAGCAACCCAGACAGGCTGTTCGTGATCTTCGTCATATAGCAAGGAGAATCCGGTATGACGGGTTATGGGCAGTCCTTCTGGGTTGGCCGGCAGTTCCAAGTCTTGGATGTAGCTTGCTGTCCTAGCCTGATATTCTACTTCAGTCGGGGCGAAGACAAGGGTGATCACCCAAAGAATGACAAGAACAAGCAAGAGTAACAGTAACTTTTTACCTAATTTTTTTGCTTTTTTCGTCTTTCTCGTCACTATGCTATTTTTCTTTTTCTTGTTTGCAGCCATACGTGGTTCTCCTTACTAAGGCGTTCAGTATAGCTGGCAAATCAGAAGAGGGGAACTCTTTAGAAAGTACTTCACATACGAGCTGTTGTTAGGGTATGGTATCACTCAATGAAGATACTTATCCAACTTGGCCTTTTGTTTAGCATCTGTATTCTGGGGGACCTGATCTCCTCAGTCTTGCCATTTGCCTTTCCCGGCAGTGTAATAAGCATGTTGCTTATGGTCGTCTTTCTGCTTTCAGGCTTTATGAAAGAGTCGGCCATCGAGGATAGCGCAAACTTCTTCCTCAAAAACATGACCTTTTTCTTCATCCCCTTTGGGGTGGGAATCCTACGCTATGCAGCTCTCATCAGAAGTGTCTGGTGGCAACTGTTGGTAGTGAATCTGGTCTCGTTGTTGGTGTGTTTTGCGGCAAGCAGCTGGACTGTGGTGCTGGTTACACGTCTGCAGGGACGTTGGAGGAGAAGGCGCAATGCTTGAAGTGCTTAACACTCCCTTGTTCGGGATAACGCTCTCTATCTTAGCCTTTATGGTTGGTTCCTATGTCAATAGGAAAATACAACATCCCTTGGCCAATCCCCTACTCATTGCGATGGCACTTATCGTGCTTATCCTGGTTGTCTTTGATATTCCCCTTGATATGTATGAAAAGGGGTCTGCAGTCATCTCCCTCTTCCTTGCTCCGGTAACGGCTGTATTGGCCATTACCATCTATCGTCAGAGATCACTGCTTAAGGAATCGTTGTTGCCTGTCCTGTTGGGTACGCTGGTAGGTTCTGTCGCCTCTTTGCTGTCCATCAGATGGACGAGCAACCTGCTCAGACTCGATCAGGTTGTCCTTGCCTCTCTGATGTCCAAGTCGGTAACCACCCCTATAGCTATTGCCATCACCGAACAGTTCGGTGGGATCCCTGCCCTTACAGTCGCCTCAACAGTTATCTCAGGGACGTTGGGCAATCTCCTCGCTCCAATACTGGCAAAGATGTTCTTTATACAGGATCCTGTGGCCCATGGTGTGGGAATAGGCTCCTGCAGTCATGCACTCGGAACGAGCAAGGCCTTGGAGATAGGGGAAGTGGAAGGTGCGATGAGCAGCATCGCCATCAGCTTGTCAGGTATTTTTACTGTCCTGCTCGCGCCGCTTTTTTTCCTGTAGGGTGAGGATGCGTTCCATCGGTACAAAGCCTACTCCTAACGCCTGGTACGTCTCATGGACAAACATGAATG
>CAXYZP010000114.1:0-5493 GCA_964293175.1 uncultured Sphaerochaeta sp. | reverse complement strand
ATGCCTATGTTCCAGCGCCCCATCTGCATTTTCTTCCTAGTAGTCATCATCTTCTTGATTCTTGGACAGACCGGGCTTTTGAAAAAAATGAAGATTACAAGGAAACGTTCATGAAACAGATGAGAATAGGATGTATCGGTAGCGGTTTTGCCGCTGCTTTGCATGCCCATGCATACAAACGCGTACCCGGATTCGAGGCGATTCTCCATGCAGTCTGCTCAGCAGATCTGGAAGGGAGTAAGGCCTTTGCTGCAGAGCATGGATTTGCACAGGTCTATGAGACTGTGGAGCAACTCCTTGATGATCCCCTTATTGATATTGTCGATATCATAGTTCCTCCCAAGGACCACGTCTCCTTGGTTAAGCAGGCCATGGACAAGGGCAAGCATGTCATCTGCGAAAAGCCGTTCAACGGGTATTTCGGCAAGGGTAGTGACTCCAAGACCATGATGTATGAGAAAGTATGCGCAGAGTTGGATGAGTTTGCTCTCTATCTGCAAGATAGGAAGGAACAGCTCTTCTATGCTGAGAACTTCATCTACGCTCCCGCTGTGGTCAAGACGAAGGAGTTTTTGGAGGCTACAGGAGAAAAAGCGTTGTTGCTCAGAGGCGAGGAGTCCCATAGTGGAAGCCACGCACCCCACGCAGCGTTGTGGGAGGCGAATGGGGGAGGCTCTCTTATCCGACAAGGGTGTCACCCCTTAAGCGCCCTGTTGTACTTGAAACAGGTCGAGGCCAAAGCCCGAGGTGAAGAGATTTGGGTAACCAGCGTCCTATGCGACTCTTCGCTGGTGACCGAACACCTTCCTCCTGAAGAGAAAGGATCCATCCTTTCCCATCCTGTAGATGTCGAAGATTGGGCTCAGACCATACTAACCTTCAGTGACAAGACCAAGGCTGTGGTAACCAGTGGGGATATGATCGTCGGAGGAGTCCGCAACACCATCGAGGTCTTCACGTCCAATAGCTGCTACACAGCAAACATTGCTCCCAATGATGCCTTTGTATGCTACCATACTGATGATTCGAAGCTTGATGATGTCTATTTCACTGAAAAGGTAGAGACAAAAAAGGGCTGGCAGAATGTCTTCTTGTGTGAAGAGGAGATGCGGGGCTATGTTGGCGAGCTGGAGGACTTTTTCATCTGTCTTACACAGGGAAAGAAGCCTGAGTCAGGGTTCCCCCTGGCAGATGAGACGATGAGAGTCCTGTACGCATCGTATGCCTCGGCTGAACTTGGCAAGCGAGTGTTTCTGGAGAAGAAGTGATGCTGAAGATGGATGGAATGAACTATGCTCCGGTTTTTCAAGGGCAGGCCCACACAGTGGTTGAGCCCGGTCTCTTTTGCTTTGCTGTGATCGGGTTGGATCATGGGCATATATTTGCCATGACAAATGGCTTGCTTGAAGCTGGGGCTACCTTGGTCTCTGTCTATGATGAAGATATCTCTAGGGTGGAGGACTTCTGTACAAGGTATCCCCAAGCCAAGCGAGCTGAATCTGCTGAAGCAATTATCCAAGATCCTGCGCTTCACCTTATTGCCAGTGCCATAAAACCCTATAAGCGATGTGAGTTGGGCTTGCAGGTTTTGGCTCAGGGAAAAAATTATTTTGTGGATAAGCCTGGGTTGCTCTCCTTTGAGGAACTACAGAAGGTTCGCAAAGCATGTATCCTGCATGGTCGCAAGTATTTCATATACTTTGGAGAGAGAATTCATGTGGAAGGCGCGGTCATGGCTGAAAAGCTCATCAAGGAAGGAAGGGTAGGAAGGGTGGTCTCCATGACCATCCTAGCACCTCATCGCCTGAACGCGCCTACTAGGCCTGCATGGTTTTTTGATCCTGATAAGAACGGTAGTATCCTCGTGGATATCGGCAGTCACCAGATCGAGCAGTTTCTCACCTTTGCAGGGGCAAAGGTTGCAACGGTCATGCATAGTGCCAAGGCCAACTACAACAACCCCGATTTTCCCGAGTTCTCCGACTGGGGGGAGTGTAGCCTTGTTGCGGACAATAAGAGCACTTGCTACTTCAGGGTTGACTGGTTCACCCCTGAAGGGTTGGGTGCCTGGGGCGATGGGCGAGTATTCATCGTTGGCACCGAAGGATCCATCGAGATACGCAAGTACCTCGATGTTGCACGGTCACCAAGTGGGGATAATGTCTATCTTGTCGACAAGGATGGCGAGCACAAGTTCGAGGCTACAGGGAAGATGGGTTTTGTCTTTTTCGGAGACTTCATCCTGGACTGCATGCATCGTACCGAGCTAAGCATGACTCAGGACCATGTGTTTCTGGCCATGCGCCTTGCCTTGGAAGCTGAAGAGAGTGCAACACTCATCTGAAGTCGCTGGTACAGCTCTGGGTTGTTTCCCGTACGATAAGCTCCGTATCCATGTACATGTTGCTGATGGGTATCTGCTCTTTTGCTATGCTCTTTATCAGCATTTCGCAGCTGAGCAGTCCCAGTTGGAACTTGGGCTGGTTGACCGTCGTTATGGACGGGGTACACATCGATGAGAGCTCGATGTTGTCAAAGCCCACAATGGCTATATCCTGGGGGACCCTCAAGTTTGATCGTCTTGCTGCCTTGATGGCTGCTGCAGCATAGACATCGCTGCTTGCAAAGAAAGCATCAGGCCGCTTCTCGGAGTTCAGTAGCTGGAAAGCTGCTGAGACTGCCATGTCGTAGCTGATCTCCTGCAGTTGGATGATGCTGTCGCTGTCTTTTTCTAGACATGCTGCATCCAAGGCCTGCAGGTACCCCTTCAGGCGGTCTTGGGCATACTTGTACTCTATGGGCCCGTTGATGAAGGCAATGCGTTTCTTTCCCAAGGAAATAAGATAACTCACGGCATTGCGAGCAGCGGCAACGTCATCAATAGTGACAAAAGGTATGTTAGCTGTTGGAATACACTCACAGCACTGTACCAAAGGCAGTGAGGAGTTTAGCTTGAGCAGGTTTTTTCGTGAGATGCAGTTTGTGGTGATGAGGCCCGCTGCATGGGTTTTTTTCAACAGGGCGGAGAATGCCTCGATGGATTTGTCATCTATTGGATCCTCGTTTACCAGCATGTTATAACCGTTACGCTGGGCCGCGGCCTTTGCCGCCTTGATAATGAGGCTGTAGAATGGATTGTCCAAAGAAGGAATGTTAAAAATGATCAGGTCATTACTTTTCTGGGAGAGTGCTTCGATTGTAGAGGTATCATAACCAAGGCTCTTCATCGCCTCAAGAACAGCGTTGCGTGTCTCTATGCGGACCTTTGAAGAGTTGTTTATGACTCTGGATATGGTTGCTATGGATATTCCTGACTGGTCCGATATCTCTGAGTAGGTAATTTTCTTATGGATTTCCATCTGTATTCGCTCCTGCAAAGTAGTGTATGAGTTAATCCCAGTATTTTCAAGAATAATATGTAAAATATGAAAAGTTTTACATATATTTTCTAGAATTTAGATAAAACATCAATAATATAGCCATTTTTAGGGAAAATCTTCAAAATTACGAAAAAGGTTGATTTGTTTTCTGAAAGAATTATACTAACTATGCGAAGGCAATCCTAGGTTTGCCCGTTAGGAGGTTCATATGAAGAAAATGTTGGCCGTTTTAGCCATCCTGCTGGTTGCTACCAGCGTCGTCTTTGCTGCCGGTGCTTCAGAATCGGTTGCAAAAAAACAATTGATGGGAGTAGTCACCCCCAGTGCTGATCACGGTTTCACCGCCGAGTCCATCCGCCATTGTGAGGCACAGGTTAAGGCTCTCGCCGCCAAACACGGATTTGATTATCGTTTCATGACTGCCGCTGAAAGCGGTGAGCAGAGTAATGCGATTGAGACCATCTTGGGCATGAAACCAGCTGTAATGGTACTCTGGCCGGTAACCGGGGACGAGCTCCGCTCTTCTGCACAGTCTGTCATGGAAGCAGGGGTTCCCCTTATCGTCTATGACCGTTTCATCGAAGGTCTGGTTCCTACAGCAGAGATTTCTGGTGACAACGTTGCCATCGGAGTCGGCTCTGGTGAGTATTTCAATGAGTATTTCAAAGCTGACCTGGCGAAGGGAAAAGTAAACTATCTCGAATTCAAGGGTGACAGCTCCACAGTCCCCATGGAAAGGACCAATGGGTTCCTCTCCACCGCTAGCAAGAACTTCAACCTGGTCCAATCCTTTGTGACCAACTGGAGTCAGCAGACTGCCATGGAACAAATGGAAAACTTCCTCAATACCAAAAGCAAGGCTGAGATTGAGTCAATCAAGGCGATCTGGACCCATGATGATGAGATCGTCTTCGGTATCGTCGAAGCTCTGAAGAACTATAATGGTAGTGCCAAGATCAACATCAGGCTTATCAATGGCGTCTCTGCCGGCGAAGGGTTCATGAAGTTGTTTGAAAACTCTGGTCTGAGCGGTATCGACTTCATGACTTATACTTTCTCCCCTTCTATGGTCCGCGATGCAGTGGATCTCGGTTGGAAGGCAATGCAGGGTGAAAAGCTTGAGAAGAGCTACAAGGTTCCCACAGCCATGATCGACAAGACCAACTTCAAGACTTATATGCAGGGAGATCTCTACAAGACTCGCTATAGTCTGTAGACAGACAGTTTGCGTAGTGTATGGTTGCCCTTAGGGGGGTGGGGAGTACCTGCCCCTCCCTGGGCAACTCGTATAGAACGGAAGGGAGTGTAAAACTCATGATTCTGGAAATGAAGAACATAGTGAAGAATTTTGGCCCCGTAGAGGCATTGAAAGATGTCTCCTTCACTACCCATCCTGGAGAGATCCATGGCCTGTTGGGTGAGAATGGGGCAGGCAAGACAACATTGATGAATGTGCTGGCTGGTACGTTCCCCCCTGACACCGGGACCATCGTCATTGATGGCAGTGTCGTTGAGGGGATGACCCCTAGGAAAGCCAATAGCTTGAAGATCAGATTCATACATCAGGAACTCAACCTCTGCAATGATTTGAGCGTCTACCAAAATATGTTCCTTGGAGAAGAATTTTCCAAACACGCATGGAAAGTAGATCAGCATAGGGAAATTCTTCACGCCCAGAAGGTGCTGGACACGATGAATTCTGGGATCAAGGCTACAACTGTAGTAGGCGAGCTCGATACGGCACAGAAGCAGATGGTCGAAATCGCACGGGCACTCTTGTTTTCATCTGAACTCATCATCATGGATGAGCCTACCACTGCCTTGAACAACCGGGAGATCATGAAGCTCTTCACCATCATGGAGAACTTGAAAAAAGAAGGGGTAACCTTCATTTATATTTCTCATAAGATGCCTGAGATATTCCATATTTGCGACAAGTACACCGTGCTTCGTGATGGGACTTTTATCGAAACAGGGAATATCAAGGATATAGATGAACATAAAGCCACCGAGCTTTTGGTAGGCCAACGCTTTGTCCAAGCTCATATCAAGGATGGTATCACAGCCAATATTTCAAACGATGTGGTACTCAAGGCCACGTCCTTGCAAGGCA
>CAXYZP010000113.1:0-5493 GCA_964293175.1 uncultured Sphaerochaeta sp. | reverse complement strand
GTACGAAGCCTCCTTGGAGGACAAGGAATTTATTCTGACAGGATACCCGATCCCTTCTGATGCGATAAAGCTCCACTTTGATTCTGACCTCCAAGAATCAAAGATGTTTGAAGTCTTTGAGGATAGCAAGACTGAGAGCCAGTTCACCAAGATTACAGGCGGCGCCTGTAGGAAGGTGATCAAGGAGTACGGGCATATCGTCTTTGTGGAGGATATGTTTTACGACAACTTCGACGAGGATATCGCCTTCACCGTGATGAACGCCTTCTTCTGGATCTTCTATCACATGGGCAACAAATGGCTTCCGCTTCGTAGCTACGCCATTGAGATGCTCTCACTCTTTCCCCAGGCTATCCTCAAGCAGTATCCACTGCCAGAGGATTTCATAGAGGCGTTCAGCCGCTTCACTAAAGAAACACTCGCAACGGGAGGGATCTGCTCAATGAAGGTTCGTCTTACACCCACTCAAGTCAAGAAAGGGACCTATGATATAAAGGCAACAGATGCATTTGCCTACCTGCTTGAGCCTTCAGAGTATGTGATGGCTGCTACCTTGGCTGAGTGAGCCTAGGTACGTATGTAAGTACGAATCTTTTGTACCCATGTGTTTTCAGGTATGGCAAATCAAAGCTTCTCCAACAAGTTAGGATGGAGAAAGTATCCTGTTTTTGGTCCTGTTTCGCTGGAAGGGATCAAGAAACCTTCCTGGAGAAGATGCTGGATATCTCTCGATGCGGCTGCAGGGGAGCATTTGTTCATCTTTGACCATTTGTTTGTCGACAACTTACCTTCGAAAGACCCATCGGCCAGCTTGAACAGCATAGATATTTCTCGCGAATTATACACAGATGGATCCAGATTCTTCATGAAGTGTGTGAGTTTTATACTCTTTTCATAGATATGTATGGCTTGTTGTTTTGCCTGTATCGCAATATCGATATTCCAAATAATCCACGGCGTCAGGTCAAGCGAAAGTGACTGTGAACTGATCAAGTGCAACAGATGATAGTATTCGGTACGATTTTTTAGAATTAGGGAAGACATACTGAACACACGATGGGTCTCATTATACCCTTTTGACAGCACATAGTCTGAAATTGCCCTAGAAATCCTACCATTACCATCCTCGAATGGATGGATGCAAAGAAACCACAGGGATGCAATAGCACTCTTCACCAGAGGCTTCTCTTCATTATCCCCATTGATAAAGGAGATGAGTCGTTCCATCTGTGCATCTATACTCTCTACAGGAAGGCCCTCATAGATGATTTCTGATCTCTTGCCATTCCCGTTACTGATGTATACGGGACCTTTCCTATAAGCACCGATAACCTTGGGCTTACTACCAGCCATAGACGAAAAAAGAAGTGAATGCCACCCCTTGATTCTTGCTGCGGATAGATTTCCCAAGTTTCCTGTTGCATCAAGAGCAATTTTTGATATATCTAGGGCATAGTTGTCAGTCTTGGCCATTGTCCCTACATGAATGTCAAGGTGCTTACACAGAGAGGAATACACTTCATCGTAGGCTATTTTCTCACCCTCAATCTCAAGACTTGACACTATCTCATCAGTGAGGGAACGAGCATGCATCCTGTTTCTCATATCCGGATCAATGATGCCGAATACAATATCGGTAGCCTTTTTCTGTATTAAATAGGGGCCGTAGTGGCTTTCTATCTCTTGGGTATCATATGTATATGACGGCCAATCGGGATTATTCCAAATATATGACATCTTCATCACTCCTTGCTGAATCATCTCACACTTTACCCTAATACTCCATCATATTTGAAAGGGTATATGTGATTTGAGAAGATATTCTTCATTTTTGAGAGGATAGCAGATACTCCATCTCTTTTGATGGGGTACCATATATCCTGAAAGCTATTCGTCTGTACAAGCAAAACCACACCAGAGTATCCTGATACTCATTTCACTACACAATGCAGTAGATCAACATGTTTGCTTAGCTGATCTTTACAAGGTTAAGCATGATAGGGGCAAGATCAGGCGAAGGTCGTATCTCAGTATGCACTGCTTGTCACCAGTCCGCCCTACTAGATATCTTCCTTCGTTTTACTCCTTCTTATTTTTCTCTTCCCTTTTTGGTAAACTCCTGTAAAATGTGTGATATGAACAACTACAAAGAACTCAAGAAACTCTCTGATACCTTTACCAAGGGCTTTGAAGACGTCAAAGAGCTTGCGTGGGACTGGGGCCATAGCAAGAAAGCTATCAAAAAGGTCATGCTGGAGATACAGAAATCTGGTCCTGATGAAATTGCAATGGAGTATGAGATACAAAACTCATACCTCTATCTGCTTGCAGAGGTCTTTCAGGATGCTACAGCGATGAAGCAGCTGAGGACCCGTCATGAGGCTGAATTGACTCCAGAAGGGTTGCAAGTGCTCTCCCTCTGGGAAAATACTCCAGCTTCCTGGTGTTATTTCTCCATCAAGCAGAAGCTCGCCGATGACTTCTTCTTGATACTTGACCACATGACAGGAGAGGAGCATACCCTGTACTCTCAAGGGATTTCTATTATGCAGACGTGGGAGGATGCAGAAGAATTGCGCTGTCTCTGTTTGATGCTGCCCACCGGAGAGTGCCTGCAGACAGTTGGGGTCATCAAATACTACAAGATCCCTGTTTCTGATTTCAAGTTCTATTGTTCGCTGTTCAAACCACAAAGTAGCCTGAAGACCATCCTGAGCAAGCACTTCGTCTCTTTCTTCAAGCTGGATACGATCGCCACCATCCCCATGCTCTATCATGAGGGGTATTACATGGGATTTGTTTGGAGCTCTTTCTCCCTACCCGAATTTGATGTCCTACAGCTTGGAGGGGATTGGATTGTTGATACTCTGGACACACAAGAGAAATTCATTTTCGACCTCCCCGACTCCACCATGGACAAGCTTCCCAACAGTAAACTTTTCGACACTGCCCCCCGCGCCATGCCAGGTATCATCTTGCGTGACTCCAAGACAGGGGAGATGGGCATCATGACCAATACAGAGGTTGCCTACGCTTTCTATGCAGCCTTGGTGAAAAAAGCCTATCCAGAACTGAAGTTCCCGAAGAAACCCCCATTCTTCCTTAGTACAGCCTTGCATGCACATCTGGTAGAAAGGGAGTTTTCCCTTCCTTGGAAGAAGTTCGAGGCGATTATAGACTTCAGGCCAGAGCCCGATCCAGAGGAATATGACGATTTTATCATAGATTGGGAACATGTGAGAAAGGAGTATGACCACCTGCCTGATGACGAACCCTTTGGTCCGCAGCTCAAAGGCTTGCTGGGTGTGTTCCTAACATCGCAAGAAACAGGGCAACCCTTGGATACTGATGCTCTCGCCAAGGTGACTGGAATGGACAAGGAAAATGTTGAATCCATGCTCAAAGAGATTGAGGAGAATCCTAAACGACCACCATATTCCTGGTTGCTCGGTGATGATGATGATTTCTTTGAGGAGATGTTTGATGAGGATACCTACGAAGTTCTTCCCGAAGACAAAAAGTTTGAAATGAAAAAACTGCCCATGCCTGATGATGAAGATGAAGATGGGGAAATCCTGTATCTGGATCTCTCCCACTCGAAAATCTTTTCTATCAACAACCTACAAAAAGCTGAAGAACAGCTTCTTTGCATGACCAGTAAAGCCTTTGCTGAAGAAGTAACCAAATTTGGGCTCCTCGATAGCATAGAAGAGCTGTTTACTGAAGAATTTAATGAACTGGATTATCCTGCGATGAACACTTTTTTCTGGATCCTGTTGTACAAGGGCAAGAAGTGGGTTCCCCTTCGTAGCTACGCCATTGAGATGATGAAGTGGATCCCAGGTCTTATATTTGAAGATTTTGAGGATGAAGAATTCATCAATGCATTCAGCTTATTTGTCTTTAGCAAGCTCTCCCTCTTTGGCATCTGTTCCATACAAAAGAAGCCTACCATTTATGAGTTAGAACAGGGGACATATAAGATCAAGGGGACAGAGGCCTTCTATAGCATGCTGAAGGTTTCAGAGGACCTGGAACTTGAGATCTAGGCCTTGATCACCGATTGTTTTGGCACTCCACTCTGTGGGGTGCCATTCTTTCGCTGTGCAAAAAGGATTGTCAAAGATGTTTCTGTGACCTCTCTTTTCTACTGCCCTTCCTTCGATTCCCCCTTCCCTTTTTAGCCAACTCCTATAGAATATTCCCTATGAACAACTCCCAAGAACTCAAAAGGATCTGCGCCCTCTTTGACGAAGGCTTTAGTGCCATAGAAGAATTTGTAGGCGAATGGGGCCATAGCAAGAAAAAGATTACCGCTGTGATGGATGAGGTCTACAGCCTCTATGCAACAAACAACATCCTGACAGACTACCCTATAGCTACTGCCTATCTCTATCTTCTCTCTGAGTTTTTCCAAGATCCCAAGGCTATTGGTCTAGTGAAAAGCAAACACGAGGACGAATTGGAGCCAGAGGGGTTGGAAGTGCTCTCCTACTGGGAACAGAACCCAGGCTTCTGGTGTTACTTCTCCGTCAAGGAACACCTCAATGGCAACTTCTCTCTGATCGAAGACCAACTTACGGGGAAGGAACACATCCTGCAGTCAAGTTCTATCAGATCGTTCTTCGGCAAGAATGAAGCAAAGGATGTGCGCTTCCTCTGTCTGATGCTTCCCAACGAGCTGTGTCTGCAGACAGTGGGAGCTATCAAGTCCTATAGGATTCCTGTCTCCGACTTCATGTTTTATCTTTCGCTGTTCAAACCTCAGAAAGGGTTGAAGGCTATCCTGAGGGAGCACTACACCTCCTTTTTCAAGCTGGACGACATAGCCAATTTCCCCGCCATCATACACCAGATATATACTATGGGATTTTCCTGGCAGCCATTCACCTTGCGAGATTTTGAGAGTGCAAAGCTGGGCGGAACGTGGCAATTAGATACACTGGATACCTTCCAGCGATTCTCGCTAGAAAAGATCGATTCCAGCATGGACAAGCTTCCCAATAGAGAGCTCTTCGACACGATCAAGCCCGTCATGGCAGGATCGATCTTGCTGGACACTACAACAGGGGAGATGGCCCTCTTCACCAACACAGAGGTTTCCTACACCTTCTTCTCCTCTCTGCTGAACCGCACCTATCCTGAACTCAAACTCCCCAAGAAGGCTGCTATCTTCATCTCTCCAGCCCTACAATCGATACTTGCTGATATGGATCTTCCCATCGCATGGAAGAAGTTCGAGGCGATGATCGAGTATGAGAGTGAACCAGTTATGATGGGAACACCAGAACAGATGAGGGAGATAGCAAAGCAGAAGAAAGAAGACCGAAAAAAAAGCCGTGAGGCAAACAAGGAACCAGATAATGATAATGCTAGTTGGCAGGATTCCGAAAGGGCACTCCTAGATTTGTTCATCGAAGCTACTGAGACGAAGCAGCCTTTGGATACGGATGCAGTGTGCAAGGCAACAGGAATGGAGAGGGAAGTGGTCGA
>CAXYZP010000112.1:0-5514 GCA_964293175.1 uncultured Sphaerochaeta sp. | reverse complement strand
AATTATTATTATATATTATAAGTACTTACAAAAATATCTGTATCTTTTATTATTATTAACACTTTTTTAAACAAAGACTATTGACATAGGTCCAAAGAAAGAGTATTGTACGAGTGTGCTTAGGAAAAAGGCACTAAAAAATCTTGCACTGGAGCCATTAAGCTCCCATAAGGAACACACCATGAAAAAATCAATAGCTATCCTCCTGATCCTCACCCTCGCCGGATTTGGTCTCTTCGCCGCAGTGGACAATACCAAGAATGATGCAACGATCAAGATCAGCTCAACTGTAGAGAATTACTCTGCATTCGGAGTCTCTACTCTTGAAGTAAAAGAAGACGGATTTGTTTCCATTGCAAACTTCCAAGGTGCTGTAGAATCCTCAGTCGACACAAAGGTCGACATGCTCACCCTGCATTCATTTGTGCCCGTCGGATTTCTCTCAGGCATCAATAACACCACCGGTGCAATAAATCTGACAATCTCGATCGACAAGTTGGCTTCTGGCAATGACAAGGTAGCGATGCTGATATCTCCCACCACTGCAACGATCAAAGCTTCAGCTAACAGTAAGTTTGGAACACTCAAGAACACCGTCATCACAGTCAAGGAAGCAACCACTGGCGCCGCAGCCCTCGCTCCTGCCGGTACATACTCCGCAACCGTGACCATCGCCCTTGTCACCGCATAATAAGCGACATGCGTCCCAAACGAGAAAAGGCCTCCCTAGTGGAGGTCTTTCTCTGTTTGAAGGAAGATACGACAATGAAAGATTTCTCATGATTCAGTGAAAAACTGATACTGGTATAGAATAAAGTTACTCTGTGCAAAAACAAACAAACAAAAACCATGATGGATGATTCACTATCCTACCAGGCAGACACAGTGTCAGGTAAGGGTAGAACAGACACCCAAGGCCTTCTTGATGGTATCCACAGGATAGACCTTGAGGTTTCCCTTAGTCTTATTGCTCTTAGGCAGCAGCACCCTCTTAAAACCCAACTCGCTAGAGGCCTTCTCACGCTTCTCAGCGAATCCTACTGTACGAACCTCACCTGCGAGGCTCATCTCTCCGTAGGAGACCAAGGAGGAGGGTAGGGGGACTCCTTTCAAGGCTGACCACAAGGCCAGGGCAAGGGGAAGGTCAATGGAAACTTCATTTAGCTTCATTCCCCCTGCTACGTTCACATAGATGTCCTGGTCATTCAGTCGGATCTGTGCGTGGCGCTCTAGAATTGCAGCGATCCTGGTAACCCGTGCTGTATCTATACGGTCGGAGTAGACTCGGGAAAACCCATTCTTGGAAGGGACGGTTAAAGCTTGGATCTCCACCAGGAATGTACGCGACCCCTCAACCACTGCCGTATAGGCAATGCCTGGAGGGGCGCCCTCCCCTTCCCTATCGGTTATGAAGAAGGAAGAGGGGTTGGTCACAGCTGTGAGACCTTTCTCTCCCATATGGAAGATTCCTATCTCATCGACAGAACCAAAACGGTTCTTCGCTGCCCTAATAAGGCGAACGCCACTTCCCACCTGGTCAAAATAGAGTACGGTATCGACCAGATGCTCGATCACCTTAGGACCGGCCAAAACCCCTTCCTTGGTGACATGGCCAACAAGGAACAGGGAGATTCCCAGCTGTTTCGCTATGCCCACAAGTTCTGTGGAACAGAAACGTATCTGGTTCACCGACCCGGCGGGGGAGGCCACATCACTGCTGGAAAGTGTCTGTAAGGAGTCGACAACCACGACTTGGGGTTTCATCTTCTCAAGAACATTGACCAGCACTTCGACACGGGTATCACAAAAAATAGAAATCTTAGAAAGGGAAAGCCCAAGACGCTGGGCCCTGAGCTTAACCTGTGATGGGGACTCTTCACCTGAGACATAGAGAACTGTGCGATCAAACGAACACTTCTCTATCATCTGCAGCATGAGGGTCGATTTACCGATCCCAGGCTCCCCTCCCAACAGGATGGAGGAGCCACGCATGACCCCTCCTCCCAATACACGATCGAGTTCGGAGATACCGCTCTCATAGCGAAAACCAGGTTCAACCTGGATATCCTCAAGCGAAACAGGTTTTGTCTCAAGGCTGATCTGTGCAGACTTACCGGCTTTCTTTTGCGTAGGAAGGGCAAGCTCCTCTTCAAAGGAGTTCCAGCTTCCGCAGTCGGGACACCGTCCCAACCACTTGGTCTCTGTGCGTCCACACTGGGTACAAACGAATTGCAAGCCCTTTTCTTTCACCTGTATCTCCTTACTCTGTAAAGACTAGAAACTAATCAACTCAACATCAAACACAAGATAGGAATCTGGAGGGATGATGCCAGGGTACCCCTGTGTACCATACCCAAGGGCTGGAGGGATAATGAGGGTACGCTTCTCACCTTTACTCATGGTCTTGAGTGCTTCGTTCCATCCTTCAATGACGTCCCCAATAGCAAACTCAGCAGGAGCTCCTCGTTGAATTGAACTGTCAAACATCTTTCCGTTGAGTAGAGTACCTGTGTAATGCACAGTAACCTTCTGCCCCTGTTTGGGAGATTTCTTACCGTCACCAGCTTCATTGACTACATACTTAAGACCGCTTGGAGTCGAAATTGCATCAGGCCAACGATTTTTCAGTTCGAGCTCGACCTTGGCATTTTTCTCTGCATCACGGCTCTTTGCCCTATTTTCCGCTTCAACTACAAAGGTGGTAAATGTTTCACGTGAAACAATGAAGGCCTCAGCCTCACTACCCTTTCGAATAATCTCAACGCTAGTGAGCTTATCGCCCTGTGCAATAGCATCTACAATATCCTGTCCCTCAAGGACCTCTCCAAAGATGGAGTGCTTGCCATCAAGCCAGGGAGTAGGGACATGGGTGATGAAGAACTGACTTCCATTAGTACCAGGGCCTGAGTTGGCCATGGAGAGCTTTCCTGGAGCGCTATGCTTCAAAGAGTCGTCAAACTCATCTGGGAAAGTGTATCCAGGACCGCCGGTGCCGGTTCCTTTAGGACAACCACCTTGGACCATGAAGTTTTCAATAACCCTATGAAAGGTGAGCCCATCATAAAAAGGCTTGTTCTTTCCATTGATATTCAAGGAACCATCCACCAGACCAATAAAGTTGGCAACAGTCATTGGAGTTTTCTTGAACTCCAAACGTAAGGTGATATCACCCTTTGTGGTATGCATGACAGCATATAAGCCATCAGCGAGTTTACTTTTTTCCATTATTACAAATCTCCTACAAACTATACTTCAAACAGATCTGCCCCAGGGGCCATCAACTGATATAGCCTTTCCAACTCTTCGCTGGAGGTATAGGGAATTTCTAGCTTACCCTTCTCCAGAGAACCTTTCACTTCCACCTGAGAGCCGACTGCATGGAGGAACTTATCCTCAACACTAATAACATCCGGGCTTTTAGGCAAACTCTTCTTAGATCTTTTCTTCTTATCCTGATAGGCAACACGCTTTCCCTGATTAAACTTGGAAGCAAGCTGTTCTGTAGCCCTTACTGAGAGTTCTTTCTCCAACACGGTACGATAGAGAATCTCCCTATCAGCAGGATTCACCACCGAGAGTAGGGCCCTTGCCTGCCCTGCTGAAAACTTACCAGAGAGAAGATCATGCTGCATGGTGGCGGTCAGCTGCAATAGCCTCATGCTATTACTTATAGTGGACCGGTTCTTCCCTACCCTGGAAGCAAGCTCTTCTTGGGTAATACCCGCTTCTTGAATAAGATAGGCATACGCCTTTGCTTCTTCAATAGGATTAAGATTCTCCCTTTGGATATTCTCTATCAGAGATACCTCAAGGCGTTGCAGATCAGTAAAATCCTTTACCAGAACTGGAATTGTTTCCAGTCCTGCCATCTTGGACGCACGGAAGCGCCTCTCTCCTGCAACAATGCTATATTCACCAGGAGCAATCTCCTCAACCAAAATGGGTTGCAACACACCTTGGTTTTTAATGGAAGAGGCCAGCTCCTTAAGACTAGCCTCATCAAACTCTTTACGTGGTTGGTGTGGGTTCGCTCGTATATTAGCCAAGGGTATTGTCAAAACAGCAACACCATCAGATGGATTGCCCTGTACTGGAGCCAACCCCAATGCATTTTCCAAAACTGAGTCAAAAGAATAGTCATTCATCAATGATCCTATACCTTTGCCCAATCCATGTTTTTTATTAGGATTTTGTGACACGGTTTAAAACCTCCTTTGCGAGAGCTTCATAGGCCTTAGCTCCACTGCTAGCGCTGTCATAGATATCAATAGGAAGGTTGTGAGAAGGGGCTTCTGCAAGTCTGATGTTGCGTGGTATAACTGTAGTGAATGTAAGATTAGGAAAATACGATGAAATATCTTCCACAACCTCTGTTGTAAGGTTTGTCCTCTTAATAAACATCGTGAAAAGAATTCCCAAAATTTCCAGATCAGGATTCAAAGACTTCTTGATATTGCCAATGGTCCTCATCAAGAGATTGAGCCCTTCCATAGCATAATACTCACACTGCATTGGAATCACCACTTGCTCGGCCCAAGTCATCGCATTGACGGTAACCAACCCTAGGGAAGGGGGACAATCGCCTAGGATATAGTCCCAACTGTCATCCAAAGTAGATAGAGCCCTTTTTAAAAATTGTTCCCTTTCATACTCGGCAACCAGTTCAATATTGAGTCCAGCCATATGGATGTTGCTAGGGATGACAAAAAGGTTATCTACCACTGTCTTTTGGCAAGCATCATCTGCCGAACACGTTCCCGCTATGACCTCATACATTCCAGGGCCCCTGCCGTCAGCTCCGATACCACTTGTCAGGTTACCCTGCGAATCAAGGTCGAGTAACAGCACCTTATTCCCCAATTTAGCCAATGCGGAACCAAGGTTAACCGCGGTTGTAGTTTTTCCTACACCGCCTTTTTGGTTTAAAAAGATGATTTTTTTCACACTCATGTACCTACTATAAGGAAAAGGAGAGCACTTGTCACCTAAAATGGTATACTCCTTGACCCTAGAGCGTCACTATTGTATCTTATTTTAACCCTATGGAGGAAAATAACATGGAAGATAAAGTCAAAAGAGCGATTGAGGACATTAGACCCTCACTGCAAAATGACGGAGGCGATATTGAGTTTATGAGCTTAGATGGCACTGATGTGACTGTTCGTCTGAAAGGAGCCTGTGCAGGCTGCCCTATGTCCCAGATGACTCTCAAAAGTGGTGTTGAGCGATATCTCAGAAACTTCGTCGATCCCAAACTTACTGTTATAAACGGCACAGAACTTTAATAAAAATCCGTTTCAACTACAAACGTTTCACGAGGCATGTTCCACGTGAAACGTTTTTTATATCCATAAAAATTACAGTTACTATTCTTAGGGAATGGGTACTGACAAGGCTGATATTCTTTGCTTTGTTTCACGTGAAACATACTAGCTCCAATCCTAAAATCTCAATATAAAAATCAATATCATACACGTACCTATCAAACTTCACATTACAGGATGCCAAATCAAA
>CAXYZP010000111.1:0-5565 GCA_964293175.1 uncultured Sphaerochaeta sp. | reverse complement strand
ACGATGCGGTACGGGTATATGAAGTACCTACGTATAAACAGATGTTTCCCTACATCATGCCCAAAAGGTGTGATTCCCTAGTGTATCAGAATATGGTGCTGGACCTGACTAATGCCGTAGCGTTCATCAAGCAGAATAAACGTTCAGACGGGTCCAATTATAGGGTCTTTGAGCTGTTTATTGCTGCCATGATGAGAACTATAACACTTAGGCCTGAACTTAATAGATTTGTGGCAAACTACCAGTATTGGCAACGTGATGACCTTTCTGTTAATTTCTTTGTAAAAGAGGACTACACAGACGACGCACCGGAACACAGCATGCCTGTATACTTCAAGAAAGACATGACCTTAGATGAGATGTCCAAGATTATCGATGATGCTATCATAGCGCAACGCAAACCTGCGAATGAGACTGTCACTGACGAAGTGATTCTTTTTTTCTTAAAATTCCCCAAGTGGATCATTAGGATGGCAGCGTCCTTTATACGTATGCTTGACCGTCATGGGAAGGCTCCAAAAGCCCTTACTGATGCCGATGGCCTGCATACCACCATGTTCATCAGCAATATGGGCAGCATAGGCCTTGGCGGGGGAAGCCCCCACCATCATCTCTTTGAGTGGGGCACAACCAGTCTGTTTGTTACGATGGGAATACTGAAAAGGGTCCGTAAGACCGTCGGAGAGGTAAAAACCTTTACGGACACCATGGAGGTGGGATTTACCGTCGATGAGAGAATCACCGACGGCTTTTACTTCACCAAATCCATCAAGCTGTTTCAGGACCTGTTGAACGATCCTGCACTGTTGATGGTCAAACCTATCCTGCCTCCCCCTCCTCTGACAAAGAAGGAGTACAATCAGAAACGTAAGATAGCAAGAAAACTAGCTAAGCTTTGAGTCGAAGAGCTCTTTAGCCCTTCCCTTCAAAGGATTTTCCTCGCCCTTAAGCACTGCCTTGAGGGCGGTAAGTTCGTTTGCACTGAAGGTTTTTGCTCCCCTCTTGTGCTCCTCAAACGCCTCGGTTGCAATGGGGCATACCTTTCGGATCATCTCAAGGATGGTCTGTGCATAGATGCGAATCTCATACTGGGCATGCTCGTCCAGACGCAGTTGCAAGAAGTGGAAGAGGTTGTGCAGATCCATCTGCCAATACCATTCGGTATAGAGACTGAGCGGCAGGTCTATCCTCGCCAGTTCCCTAGCAATTCCCATATCAAGCAGTTTCTGGTAGTTCTCGTAACTTCTCTTCTGGTCTTCAGCAAGCAGGGTCAACACCTCTTGGGCGACGGCAGGCTCGACAGCCTCAGCCTTTCTACCCTGTTTGTTGTCTTCACTCTGATAGTTGATATGCTCGGGATCCGGGCGGTAACAGTCGTCGCTCATGACGCTGTACCTTCCGCTGATCTCATTGACCCGACCTGTACGGTGACGGATCCACTGCCTCGCCACAAAGATGGGCATACGCACGTGGAAGGTAAAGTTGACCTGCTCAAAGGGAGAGGTGTGGTCGTTACGCAACAGGTAGGTTATAAGACCCTTATCCTGGCGGTAGGTCTTGGTACCACTTCCATAGGAGACACGGGCGCTCTGTACGATACGCTCATCACTTCCCAGATAGTCTACAAGACGAACAAAACCGTGATCGAGGACAGAGAACTCCTTGTCCAGAATCTCTTCAGCAGCGGGTACGATGCAATGGGCCATGGTCAACTCCTCATATGGTCACCCTGAATATAGGATATTCATAGGATTTATTTTTCACTTTTCACTAATATCTCAGAACTAGTATGTATACTCTTCCATTATGCAAACTACGGGACTAAAAGCAACCATCCCTACAATAGGCCCATTCTTCCCAACAGGACTGCCAAACCGGCCGATGAGGCTGTCTCTGTCCTTAGGATCCGCTCCCCTAGGGAGGCGGGAATAAAACCGGAGGCAAGGAAAAGAGAGCGTTCACGCTCTGTGAAGCCTCGTTCCCCGCCAATGGCCAGCACTACAGGAGATGTGGGGATGATCAAGGATGAAAGGGGTTTGGCCTCCATCACATTATCCAGAACAATCCTGGTTTTAGAGTCCTCAGTCAAGTTAATCGCCTCTTTTACAGAAAGGGCAAACTCAACTTCACTTACACCAGTCTCTCCGCTTTGCATCGCACCATCAAGAAGGATGGAGCGATACTCCCCATTGGTATAGAGCTTGGCATCGGCATAGGATTTTTCGGTGGTATCAGAGCCTGTAAGAATAATCTTGGCGACCCCAAGGCTTACAGCCTCCCGCAAAATTCGTCTCATGCAGATGGGGCGCACTTGGGCGACCATAAGGGTTACAGGATAGAGTGGTTTCGCTGATGCACTGGCTGTAAAACTGAAATGAAGGGCTTCTTCATCCAGAGAAAGGATGGTAGCCAAGCCTTTTACACTGTTAACCATTCCTGCAAGGAATTGTCCCCCTACGCCTAGTTTTAGGATTTTCCGTATATGCAAGGCACGATGGTCAAGGAGAGGAAGGCTATTTTCCGCATCCAAATGGGTAAAAAGGATGATATTCATGGTCGCAACTATAGCATGATGGCCTTGAAGAAAGATAGAGTGATCGTATGAAGAACAGAAGAGCCATATTTGTTGCAACATCACACGACTGTGCTGCCAACCTGGCAGGAGAAGCGTATCTGATCAAGGAAGAGCTGGAGCACATCCTCTATTTATGGGTGAATGACCCTTGCATTGTTATTGGAAGGTTTCAAAACCCCTACAGCGAATGCAACCTCGAAAAAATGGACGAGGAAGGGGTTCAGCTTGTTCGCAGAAAAAGTGGTGGGGGGGCAGTCTATCATGATAGGGGAAACCTCTGCTTTACTCTGATTGGAAACAAGGATTCCTCCACCAAGGAGGAGAACTTCGCCCTGATCATTGATGGCCTTGCAAAACTCGGGATCAAAGCCGAGCTTTCCGGACGCAATGATATTCTATCCCAAGGGAAAAAGATTTCAGGCAATGCTTTTCAGACCACAGCAACAAAGTTCTGCCATCATGGGACACTGCTCATCACCAGCGACCTTTCTGTCATGGCCAACTACCTTACCCCCAGCTCTACAAAACTGGCGTCAAAGGCGGTCAAATCTGTTGCCTCTCGGGTAGGAAATCTCAGTGAAGTCAAAAAAGATATAACTACAAAAGAGGTCGAAGACGCTCTTATAACGGCCTTCTGTGCGAAGTATGGCCCTACACATGTCACCCCGATCGACTTTAAAGCTCTCAAGGAAGCACAACCTGATTACCTCCTCTTTGGTGATAGAAATGTAATATTGGAGAAGACTCCCCAATTCACCCACTTCCTACACCATCGATTCAGTTGGGGGGAGTGTTCGCTCCATGTTGATGTCCATAAGACGAAGATAACACAAGTACGCTTGTTTACCGATTCGCTGGACACATCCCTTCCAGAACGAATGGTGAAAAAATTGGAAGGCCTCTCTTACGCTAAGAGTGCCCTCCTGGATGCAAAAGTAGCATGTCATGAAGAAGATGTGCAGGAGTTGCTCACCTACCTCATAGAACAGCTCTAGAGCCCTTCCCTTCCATATATTTCTATCATGCCGCGTAGACGGTCAATGCGCCATCCTTCGACAGCATCAAGACTCTTCAGGCGCCAGCTCCAGTTGCTCATGCCTACGGTCGAAGGTACGTTCATACGTGCCTCAGATCCTAGGTCCAGCAGATCCTGCATGGGCAGTACAGCATCCTTTGATGCTGATAACAGCATCACACGAATCAATTGCCAGACTATCTGGTCATCCGGGGCTTCAAGATAGCGACGTACCTTATCCTTAGTCACATGATCCAGAGTCTCATACCACCCTCTGGTGGTATTGTTGTCATGGGTCCCTGTATAGATGACACTGCTGTACTGGCAGTTATGGGGGAGGTATGCGTTGGTCGTATCCAGTTGCCCATCTTTCAAGCCAAAGGCAAACTGCAGGATCTTCATCCCTGGCAGGTTGTTTGAGTCGCGAAGCTCTTCCACATCATCTGTTATGACACCCAAATCCTCAGCTATCAGAGGGATGTCATCACCAAGGGCACCCTTCAATGCGGCAAACAGCTTCTTCCCAGGGGAAGGAACCCACTTGCCGTTCATTGCTGTTTTCTCCCCTTTGGGTATCTCCCAATAGGCTGCAAAACCTCTGAAGTGGTCGATCCTAATGATGTCACATACTTCAAGGGTCTTCTCGATGCGTTTGATCCACCAGGCAAAGCCGTCTTTCTCATGCTCTTTCCAGTTGTAGACAGGGTTTCCCCAGTGCTGGCCTTCGTCAGAGAAAGCATCGGGAGGAACGCCGCTGGAAGCGGTCTGCAACCCCTGTGCATCCATTTTAAACAGATTTCGGTTTGCCCATGCATCGACACTGTCCGGTGCTACAAAGATGGGGATGTCTCCAATGATGGAGACCTGATGCTTGTTCGCATATGCCTTGAGCTTTGCGTATTGATCAAAAAACAAGTATTGCAAAGCTTTGATGCGCTCGATCTCCACGGCATAGGTTGCACGAGCTTCAGCTATTGCTTTGCTCTCGCGTAGACGCAGGGCTTTGGGCCAAATCGTATGCCAGCGGGAGTCGTTGTATACCCCACACAAAACCTGGTAGAGGGCATAGTCATCGAGCCACCAGCTGTTCTCTGTACAGAAAAGACCGTACTTCTGCACAACCTCACTCTCTGTGTCTGCAAGGAAAGCATCGGAGGCCTTTACAAGGAGAGGCTCCTTGAAGGCCCTGACCTCGCCATAATCTATACGGTCAAGAGGAAATTCAGGAGTGTTGAGAACGTCTTCCAAATCGAGGTACCCATCATATGCGAGGGTTTTCAAGTCGATGAGCAATTCATTTCCTGCAAAGGTCGAACGGGCTGCATAGGGAGAGTCCCCATAGCCGGTCGGACCGAGTGGAAGAATCTGCCAAAGTGTTACTTTAGCGCTCTTAAGCAGGTCGACGAAGGCAAATGCCTCATCACCAAAGCTTCCAATTCCATGTGCCGAAGGCAGTGATGTTGGGTGCAAAAGCACACCACATCTTCTTTGAAGGTGTTCCATGGTTGTAACTATACTCTATTGTCGGTGTTTTTGCCTATTGGTCTCTCTGTTCCAATATATTTCTGCTTGCTTGTTCTAAGTCCAAAAATAGGGTATAATGTCACTATGAGTTCATTGCAGGAATATGTTCAGTTTACAGTTGGGGACCACGTCGTTTATCCGTTACAAGGGGTAGGCGTCATCAAGCGCGTAGAAGAGCGCATGTTCAGAGGGGCAGAGACCCTCTACTATGTAATCTATCTGGACATCTCCGACATGACGGTCATGATTCCAGTAGATAAATCAGAGGAGATGGGCATCAGGGCAATTGTTCCCCAAGCGGAAGCAAATGCTGCCATTGAGACTATCTCAAGCAAGTACGAGCCTATGCCAGTTGACTGGAAGGCACGCTATCAGATGAATGTGGACCTGCTCAGAGAGGGCTCGATAGCCTCCATAGCAAAGGTCGTTCAGGCACTCTATCACCGAAGTA
>CAXYZP010000110.1:0-5574 GCA_964293175.1 uncultured Sphaerochaeta sp. | reverse complement strand
CCTGGTCGATAGCCTTGCTCTCTAGGCGTAGGGTTTCGATAGCAGTATGGGCTGACTCAAACTGGCGGCCTTCACCAAGGACATGGGTCTCCCATCCCTTTCTGACCATATCCCAGTTTGCATTATAGCGGTCCATGGTGATCTGCATACGTCCGCCACCACTGGCGATCCTAGCATCAAAGCCATCTCCATTGAGAGAAGCGAGGAACTCTTCAAACGGATTGAAGTACTCAAGGGCACTGAGTTCGCCTACGTCTCGACCATCAAGGAGGGCGTGGATACGGATGGAGGTAACCCCATCTCCCTTGGCCTGCAGGATCATATCCCTAAGGTGCTTGACGTTGGAGTGAACATTTCCGTCACTGAGCAACCCGATGAAATGCAGGGTACTTTTCTTTTCTTGTGTGTTTGTGGTGAGTTTCTTCCACGTGGCGCCTTCAAACATGGCCTTGCTCTCGATGGATTTGATGACCAGCTTTGCTCCTTGAGCGAATACCCGTCCACACCCCATGGCATTGTGCCCTACCTCGCTGTTTCCCATATCCTCATCGGAGGGAAGGCCGACGGCAACACCGTGCGCCTGCAGCTTGGTCCAAGGATTCTCCTTGTAGAGTTTGCTGAGTGTTCTGGTCATAGCCGCAGCAACGCCATCACCTTCTGTGTATTTTCCAAACCCAACACCGTCCATAATCACCAGGACAACGGGTCCATCTCTTGTAATCTTTGAATTCTTCTTCAATGCTTCTACCATTATGGTAACTCCTTATTCTGTTTAGAGAGGAAAGGTAGCCTGCTTCAGATAGGCCTTAGCCTCATCATCAACAAGATCCTTCAGTTCTTCATAGACCCAACGATGGTAGTTATTCACCATAGACAACTCAGCATCTGTGAGCAGGGCCTTCTCTATCAACTTGCGTTCAAACGGACAGATGGTCAATACCTCAAAACTAAAAAACTGTCCGAATTCTGTCTTGATGTCCTCACGCACTGCAACAATGTTCTCAATGCGGATACCATGACGGCCTTCCTTATAGATACCCGGCTCATCACTCAGGATCATACCCCTCTTCAAAGGAACATCAATGGCGCGGGTATTGATGACAGCAGGACCCTCATGCACATTGAGGCGGAACCCCAGACCATGGCCTGTGCCATGGAAGAAGGTCATCCCCTGTTGCCAGAGGAACTGCCTTGCAAGGATATCCAACTGATAGCCACAAGTCCCTTCGGGAAAGCGGGCAGAGGCAAGGGCCAAATTCCCCTTGAGTACCAAGGTGTAATCCCTCTTCTGCTCATCGGTCGCTTTGCCGAACAAGATGGTACGGGTAATGTCGGTCAGTCCGAACTCGTACATCCCTCCGGTATCGAGGACAAGAAGGCCATCCCCTTCAATACGGGATTTGCTCTCTTCTGTAGCACTGTAGTGGCACATGGCCCCATGTTCTGCCCAACCTGATATGGGGGAGAAAGACTCGCCTATGTAGGCTTTGTTTCGCTCCCGCTGCTTACGAAGCAGGGTGGAAACCTCTATCTCATCATAGCCGCCCTTCTGGGTATCGAGACGGGCAAGGAAGTTCACCAGAGCAACACCATCGAGAAGATGGCTACGGCGCATACCTTCCAGCTCCGTAGCATTCTTAGAGGCCTTCAAATCTGTGGTAAAGTCCCTTCCCTCTACAAGAGCCGCTTTCTGGATAGCATCATACAGGTTGAGGTTGAGCTTCTTGGGATCATAGTAAAGCGTATCCTCTTCAGTAAGAAGCTTCTCTATGGTTGCCTTGGCATCCTCATAGGGAAGAATCTCAAAATCCTCAGACACTGCCTTTTTTATATCTTTACTGAACCTTTTAGGGTCAGTGAAAAGCCAGGCTTTCTCCGTGCTGATAAGCAGGAAGGAGAGGAATACGGGAGAGGTAACCGAAACATCGGAAGAGCGAAGATTGGTTATCCATGCGATATCATCCAAGGAGGATACCAAGGTGTAGTTACACCCTTTCTGCACCATGGCAAGACGGGTCATAGTTAGCTTTTGGATCCTGCTGAACCCTGCTATCTCATTGGGGAGATCAACAACTGTGGTCGCAGGGATTTGAGGACGGTCAGACCATATCTCATCAAGATAATCAGGACAGACCACCAATTCTATCTCTTTCTGCTTGAAAGACTCTTGTAGCTCAGCTTTATCATTAACGGTAAGTGTTGAGCCGTCGATGCCTACCCTGCTTTTCTCAGCAAGCTCAGTAGCCATCCAGTCTTGAGGATTCTTGAAGCCTTCAGTATCAAGCTTCATCAGTGTTATGGAGGTTCCCTCAATCTGTTGGGCGCCTTGTATAAAATACCGAGAATCAACCCACAGCAATGCTTCATTTTTAGTAACTAGGACAGAGCCGGCGCTTCCGGTAAAACCTGCGATCCAGACCCGGCTCTTCCAGCGTTCTGAGACATATTCGCTTTGGTGGGGATCGGTCCCATTGATATACCAACCATCCAAGCCTTCACGCTCTAAGATGGTCCGTAAGGCAGCTATTCGTTGCTCTATTGTTGACATATATGTACTCCTACGTCCTCTTGTTGGTCTTTCGTACCACCAGATAGAGGACTAGTCCGGCAGCTATCATAGCAAGACAGAACAATTGTCCCATCGATATATTGAAAAAAGATTGGAAAAGGGCAATGTTGTCGCTCTCTTTTCCCCATGCAAGAATATACCCAAGGTTCGCATCAGGAGCCCTAAAATACTCTATGACAAACCTAATCGCCCCATACAGTACAAGGTAGGCAGAGAGGGCAAACCCATAGGGTTGCCTCTCCCTTCTTGGGCGTATGACAAACCACATGATACCAAAGAGGACGATACCTTCAAACAAGGCTTCATAGAGTTGGGAAGGGTGTCGGGGAAGATTCACCATAGCTCCGGCGACATAGCTTATGTCAAGTTTATCCGCTAGGGTGCGCACCCACTCATAGTTTGTGGAAAAGAGAGGGGCATCAGGGAAAACGATAGCCCAAGCCTTGGTGGAGACCCTGCCGAAAAGCTCCCCGTTGATGAAATTCCCCAGCCTGCCAAAGGTATAGCCAAGGGGAACGGCATACACGACGGTGTCTGCAAGCTCAAAGAAATGCATCTTATTTTTTCTGCTGTAGATATAGGCCCCAACGACAGCGCCGACCAAACCTCCGTGGTAGCTCATACCAGGAAGTCCGATAAACTGTTTTCCTCGGAAAGGCCAGAATATCATCCAAGGATGCGTCCAATAGTAGAATGAACCATCATAAAACAACACAGAGAAGAGACGGGCACCAACCACCAGGCCAATGATACAGGCCAACAGCAAGTTCAGGCTCTGATCCTGATCGAGGGCAACCTCTTTCTTCCTTGCTTGAACACGGATTAAGACATAGCCAATGGCAAAGGCTATCACATACATCAGACCATACCATCTCAAGGGTAAGCCGGGGATGATTTCAGGAGAAATCCAACCGGGAAAAAGGAAGAATTGAGTCATAAAGCAAGTGTAATGTGCAATAGTGTGGAGGTCAATACTGCAAAGAGTAGCCAAATTTCTCATTATTCTGTATATTTACAGTATGAAAAGAAAAAACTTAGCAAGGCTTAGCCTTTCACTGATACTTTTGCTTATCGTAATTCCTCTTTTCTCCTCAGGTTCTTTAGAGGAAATCATTTCATCTCCTGTAAATAGCTCACTGAGTGTGCCCAAACAAGGGGACAAGATAGCTTCCGATATGGAGGCTTTAGGTAGGCTTTACCGATATGTAGACAGTATCTATATTGAAGAAGTCGACAAAGAAAAAGTATTCAACGACCTTGCCTCGGCTCTTGTCTCCTCACTGGAAGACCCCTACTCCTTCTATGTTCCCCCTTCTGAGGCAACTGACTATATGGAAGGGACCACAGGAATATATGGAGGCATCGGCACCTACCTGAACAAACCCTCACCAGAGCGTAAGGACTCCTCTGACCCTGCATCCTATATGATTACCATTGTTTCGCCCTTCCCTGGCTCTCCTGCCCAACGTGCAGGCCTTATGGCCGGAGACCTGATCAGCCACATCAACGGAGAAAAGGTTGATGACCTTTCCAGCTATGAAGCGAGCATGCTTCTCAGGGGAGAACCGAAAACCGAGGTTACCATCACTGTATACAGAGGGGGCACATCCTTTGACCTGAGTCTGGTCCGGGAGAAAATTAGCACCCCTACCGTTGAAGGCAACGTCATCGATGGAGATATCGGCTATATCGTACTTTCAGAATTTACCCCCCAAACAGGCGAGCAGATGCTGACCAGCGTAAAGAACTTGGTAAAAGAAGGCATCAAGGGCCTTATAATCGATGAGCGCAACAACTCAGGCGGAGCTGTCGACGGTGCTATGCAAGTTGCAAACATCTTCCTGCCTGCCAATAAAACCCTTGTCACCATCCAAGGCAAGAAGGGATCAAACCGTGACCAGCGTTACATTTCCACTGGCTCCACCTTGGTTCCCAAAGAGCTGCCCATCGTGCTGCTTACCAATGGAGGGTCAGCTTCCTCATCTGAGATCCTTGCAGCCGCATTGAAAGAGAATGACAGGGCGACACTCATCGGCACAAAGACCTTTGGTAAGGGCGTTGTGCAGGATGTGTTCAAATTTGGAGAAGGGTATGCCCAGGTTACCACCGCCCACTACTACACCCCTACAGGTGAGAACATCCATAAAAAAGGAATAGAGCCGGATATTTTGGTCGAGGACATCAAACTCGAGGACGAGGAAATACCCGCCTACGAGAAACTGATGACCGAAAAGGCACTTGCAACCTTTGCTGACGAACATCCCGAGCCTACGACAGAGAACATACTCCTCTTTTCCGAGCAGTTTTCCGACCAAGGCATAAACCGTGACATCTTGAACATTCTCATGAGAAACGAATATCTCGGAAGAATTCCCTATGACGAACGACCTGTAGGCGACCTTGTCTTTGACAAGCAGCTCAAGCGTGCAGTCGAATTCATCCGTCAAGGCCGATGAGACAGTACCTACTAGATCATTCCTTCACTGGAGAGCAGAAAACCTTAGTTCTCACCGACAAGGAGAGCCAGTACCTTACCAAGGCACTGCGCCTCAAGGTCGGTGGGCGCCTGCTCGGACGAGACAGGACTGGTAAAACATGGCTGCTGAAGCTTGAACAGATAGGAAAGAACAGCTGTATCCTCTCTGTCTCCCCCTTGGGAGAGGAAACTGTGGATTTTGCCACCGATTCCCTACCTTCCTACAAGGGTAGCTATCCCAGGATTTTTCTCTACCAGTGTCTCTGCAAAGGCAAGAAGAACGAGATGATTGTTCGTCAGGCAACAGAGATAGGGGTAGAAGGGATAACCCTGGTGCAGAGTAAATTCTGTGTAAAGGACTATTCCAACAAGAGAGAAAAAGGCTTGGGCCCTCAAAAGGACCGCCTGGAAAGTCAGATCAAGGAAGCGATCCAACAAAGCGGATCGCCCATCCCTACTCAGCTTAGCAAAGAGATTCTCGCTCTAGCCGACATCCCCAAGCAGTGGGATAACAAAGGTCTTTTCATCT
>CAXYZP010000109.1:0-5611 GCA_964293175.1 uncultured Sphaerochaeta sp. | reverse complement strand
GCATCTGAAGCTTTCAGGTCGGCCAAGGAAGCGGATATTTTATCTTCAATGGCAGCCCTGTCTGGAAGAGCAGAAAGGGATATTGCTATGAAGACTTGTGATACTTCCTTCTCCATTTCATTTCCAATGGAGTGGGTGGTTCTTCCTCCTGAAAGTGCTGCTGCTATAAGGTCGAGGGCAAGGGCAAGGGAGGTTCCCTTCCAAAAACCCATGGGCATCGGGCGTTTGCTCTCCATGATAGCTCCTGCATCACGCGTTGGATTACCTTCGCTATCGAAGCCACCATCAAAAGGAAGGGGACGGCCTTCCCTCTTATAGGTCTCCATCTTCCCATAGCTGAACTGGGACATCGCGGCATCGACAAGGACCGGACCATCCTTGCTTGGGATCGCCAGCACTAGGGGGTTGTTGCCAACCTTAGCATCCTTACCGCCCCAAGCGGGCATCAGAGGCAGGGTGTTGGTCCAGAGGATACCGATGCAATCCTCTTGGGCCGCCATCAGGCCATAGGTTCCGGGTCTCATCCAGTGGGAGTTGTTGGCAAGGGCTACACAGGCGATGGTACTCTCTTTTGCCAGTTCAATTGCTCGCGTCATGCAAGCATGGGCATTGAGGTTCCCTGGTCCCATCTTGGCATCCCAACGCTCCAAGGCGCCAAACCTACCCACAAGCTCTGCTCTTGCATCCACATCCACTATCTTGTCATCAATACTCTTCACATAGGAGTAGAATCTGTTCGCCCCATGGGTATAGACCCCTTCTAGGGAGGTCTCTGCTATCATAGTGGCAGAGAGCTTTGCCGAAGGACCATCCATGCCCCGGCTCAGCAATACCTTTTCAAACTGTCTGACCATTTCCTCATATTGAATTCTCATGTATATCTCCTTATCTCTTCTCTATTCTTTCTCATGGTGCCACCACTCTTCGTCTCCAGAGGAACGAAGATAGGTGACACATCCACGGACAGGCTTTGCATACATTCTGTGTATTGCCTGCATATACAGATCAAGCTGAGCCCTATGCCTTTCGGGCATCCTATAACGGTCAGTCTTGAAGTCTATGACAAGAATCTCATCGGCTTTCTCCACCAACAAGTCAATGGAACCTTCCACTACCACAGCCCTACCCTCATGTTCTAGTGAGGAGAAGAACGTGACCTCACAACGAGGGGTATTGCCTTCGACATGCTCCTTGTAGATGTCACTCTGTAAAAAGTTACTACAAAGAAGAAGTGCATCGGAAGCCAATACCTTGCGTTGCTTAGCGTTGAGCAAAAGATACAAGCGCTTTGGCATTAAGGCAAACTCGTCCTCTAAAAGAACACCGAGTATCATAGCCTCACACAGGCCGTGCACAAAAGTTCCAAAGTCTGCTGTGACGGAAAAATCATTTTGCTTCACCTCTTCAAGTATGCCGTCGGCGGTAAACAGGGGCAGTTGGGAACCAGGGTCAAAATCAAGGGTTTTCTCCTCTTCCGCATATAAAGAGGTGACCGCATAGCGAAGGGGACGAAGGTCGGCCTCCTTCGCAGGCGATCCATACCAACGTGCAGCTTCAGTCATTTGCTTGTTCTCATCGCTAGCTGCTCTGCCATAGAGCGAATGCTCAGCGATATTCTCTATCTCATAGGAGCTAAGCATCCCATCCTGCAACTCCGGTTTGTCGATATCAATACCCAATGTATTGCAACACATCAAGAGGAGGTTGTTGTCAGGGCTGGCTCCTGTGACATTACGGTTAGTGATAGTGAAGTACCCGCTTATCACCAAATGTGTCTCTGCACGCGTAAGGGCCACATACAACAATCTTTTCAATTCTGCCAGTTCAAATAGTTTCTCGTCTTCTTCTGCAAAGAGCAGCCCTGCATTTTTAGCCTCATCGGTCCTAGTCTCGGTGATGTGGTAGGTGCTGGACATGAAGGAGGGCAGCATCTCTTCCCCAAAGGGCGTAATGGTGCTGCCTGCCCCACCTCGTCCAACGCTCCCGGTGTTGCCCAAAAACACGATAGGAAACTCCAAGCCCTTGGACTTGTGAACCGTCATTATCTGGACGCCTTCGGCCTCTTCCTTGAGGACATCCAGGTCATCGATTCGCTCATTCTGCCCAAGGTTTTCACGGATAAAGTCCAAAAACTGGCTGAGACTCATCTCCTGCTCTTCCTTGATCTGGGCCAACCGGTACAGGAAAGTGAAATGCTCCAGGTACATCTGGTACTCGGGCTTCGAAGCCAAAGAGAGGTAGTACCCACTTTCGTACCACAGGAACTGCACTATCTCACTGAGAGTCCCGGTCTCCACCTTCTCGCACAACTTGGCAAAAAAGGCCAAACATCCCTGGTAACGAATACTATCTTCCTCACCCAAGGAGAGCCCTTCAGTGAGAGGCTGACCTTTTTCAGCATAAACCATGAGAGCCGCATACACCCCTTCATCAGAGATATTGCAAAAGGGGGAACGCAAGGCACTCATGTAGGAAAGCTTGTCTCCAGGGTAGAGGGTAAGCTGCAACATGGCATACAGATCGTTGGCCGGAGCCTCAAGCATAAGCGACCGAGCTGCCTGCAGAGTATAGGGGATGGAGTACTTTCTGAAAGCCTTCTCAAAGCTCAGTTGATTACCTGTAGAGCGCATGAGAAGCGCCATATCGCTAGGCTTCGGTCTTCTAGGGCCATCACTTGAGGGAATGAGGTACTCATCGGTGGTGAGCATGCGAACCATCAAAAGGGCCACAGCTACAGCTTCCGCATCGGCGGAGGCTGCACTCTCTTCCTCTTCATCCTTTTCTTTAGGCTTCTCTTTTTTCTTTTCTTGCTCTTGTCCCTTTTCCGGTTCTTTCGCTTTTTCCTTCACAAACGGTTTTACCAACATCGTACAGGTCGGTTCTATCCCTTCAGTAGGATTCCTAAAGCCTAAGGAGGTGAAGTCAGCCTCATAAGGCTCCCCCTCATTCTGCATAACCAGGGGAAACATCCTGTTGAACAGCTGTATGAGAGCGGGTTCGCTGCGATAGTTGGTATCAAGGGAGAGGGCCACCCCTCCTACCTTCCCAAGCTCATCGCTCAAATGTTTAAAGACGCTCACATCCGCACCCCGAAAGCGGTAGATGGACTGTTTCTCGTCCCCAACAAAGAAAAGCTTGTCCTCTTTAAGCGAAGAGGGAAGAGGTATCTCTACACTAGTCTCCTCTTCCTTCTCGGCGAGCAGATAGAGCAGCTCTTTCTGCTGCTCATTATTGTCCTGAAACTCATCGATCATGATGTAGCGGAACTTGTTTTTGAAATATGAGCGCAAGGTAAGGTTATTTTTTAAGATCTCCACAGCAAGGGAAGATACATCCGAGAAGGTTAGGATACCTGTCTTACGCTTCTCCTGCTGGTACGCCTCAACATACTCACGGACAAAAGCAACCACACTAGCGAGCTCTTCTTTGTGCAACAGCACAGAGAGAGCTACACAAAGTTTGCTTCGTAACAGACGAAAATCCTCGGTTGTTTCCCGTAGGAATGCAAAGTCATCACCTTTTCCAGCTCCAGGTTTTCTAAAAAAGAACTGCTCACTTGCAAGCAGGGCAAACATCCCCTCTTCATCAAGGCCCTTGCTTATCTCCTCAAGCAATGAGTGAGCAATGGTACGGACCAACAGCAGGGACTTTGGCCCATCTCCAAAGGAGGCGTAGCGTTCAAGCAAGTTGGTAAAGCTGACCAACAGGTCATAATATTGGTCCTGAACGATATCGACCAATGTATCTGAGAGGTTCTCATCGACCTTCCTAGGTAGATAATAGTGATCTCTGACAAGCTTGACCAACATGTTTTCCACCAGGTTGTCAGGGGTGTAGAGCTGTGAGAGAATCTTAGCTCCTTCACTGAAGACCCGCTCTTCCATAAGTGCATTGGCACAACGGATGGCGCTTTTCTTGTTTTGGTCATCATCAATGGCAAAATCACTGGCGATGCCATAGGAGGTGCTGTCGCACCTTACGATAGTCGAGCAAAAGCTATCAAGGGTGGCTATCGTTGCATCGGGAAACTTGGCAAGTTGTGCTGCGATATGGGGATCGTCATTGAAGTCGAGCATTTGACGGTGGATGCGTTCGCGCATCTCGCGCGCCGCCTTACGGGTAAAGGTCAGCGTCAGAATCTGGTCGCAATCCGCCTTCCCCTCCAGAACGAGCCTGAGGAAACGGTAGGAAAGGACTGTGGTCTTACCCGATCCCGCCCCTGCCGATACGACACAGTTCCGGTCGCAGAAGACTGCCTTGATCTGATTCTCGTCCAACTTCCTATTGTTCTTTTTCAATACATCTTCAAAGCTTATCATCGGGTTGCAAACCTCCTTCTGCAGATCGGGCGGTAGATGCACGCAGCACAGCTCTCCTTGGAAGGGGTAGCCTCAAGGTGCCCCCCTTCTATGGAAGAGGCCACCTTTTCAAGCACATCCTCCAGAGCCTTATCACAATGTTCCATAAGGAATGCCTCTTCCCTATCCCAGATGGCATGGTAGCGGCCATCCTTGATACTGAAGTACGAGGCATTCACAGCCTCAGCTTCCAACGTCTCACCTACCAGCTTCCTATACAAGGGTAGCTGGTACGAAGGGATCGTATCCTTAATCTTGGTAAAAGGTGCCTTGCCCTTCTTGTAGTCGATGACTGCATAGAGGTTCCCTTCCGGGGGGTCGAGACAGATAATGCGGTCGATCCTCCCCTCCAGGGAGAACAGCTCGTTGACGAAGGAGAGCTTCTTCTCAAAGAAGATCGAGCGGGTATGGGAAAAAAGATCCTCTTCCGCTTCGAGTATCCAGGTACATCGCTCTCTGAACTCGTAGATTATCCAGGCCCGGGTCGGGGGATTGGGGCCCCCGTCGCCAAAGTATTCGATAAGTTTCTGGTCAAACAGACTAAGTAGCAAGAGACGGTACTCCTCCATCTTGATGGGGGAGAAGTATTCTATCTCCCTGAAGAAGGCCTCATATACAGCATGCAGGAACGAGCCTATAAGACGGTGGTCGACACTGAGCACCTGATACTCTGTCTGGTCAACCTCGAACAGGTATTTGCATAGCCAGGCATAAGGACACCTTACAAAGAGGTCCAATCCGGTAGGAGAGAGATGGATACGCGGCTTGCCCCCAACCTCATGCTTAAGCAAAGGCACCCACTCCAAGGGGATGGCTTTTCTAGCGAAGTCGTTTCGTTTGGGAGAGAGGGAGGTGTGGATTGCCTTGGCAAACCACCACTGTTGCTTATTGGTAGCTTGGGAGAGAGGATTGTCTCCTCTCCAAATGCGACTCTCCCCTATAAAAGGATCATGGGCTTCAACACTACCTTCCCGCTTCTCAATAATCAGATTCTTTTCCAGGAAGTATGTGGGAGGCAGAGCCTCACCCTCATAGCTAGAAGTGTGGTAGGAAAGATAAAGCTCCCCTTCCCCTAACAAGGCAGCCTCAAAAGTCGCGACAGTGGTATCCTCTTCCTTACGGTCCTTGCTCTCCACTGTCTGGGGCAACAGACCCAAAGGCTGTTCTAAACATCGGGAGCCTACATGGTCAAGGGAAAGGATAAAGTGATGCTTGGCTTCCAAAGGGGCCGTCAGAGGCCAGGGATATACCTG
>CAXYZP010000108.1:0-5636 GCA_964293175.1 uncultured Sphaerochaeta sp. | reverse complement strand
GAATGGACAGTTCTCAAACCATCATGTCATATTTTTTCTGTATATCTATGTACAACTAGCTCTATTTATTACATTTTGATTAAACATATATGTAAAAAGGAATAAACATACTTCAAACAAAACGGAAATTCTTCGTATTTCTTGAAAATATTGTCTTAATCCAATAAAAAAACCCTTCCTAAGGCCTCGTTCAGGCTATCGCGCCAAAAAAGAAAGATCTGCTGCGAGTATCTTGGCAATGTAGGGAAAATCTCCACCCATGCACGAATTTCTATCCCCAAACCTTTCATCATGCTAAAAATAATTTTCACAGAGGGAATGTAGTCACACAAAAACTAAGGATACCAATGATTTGATCACTCCTGAAAATATCAGAAGTGAGATTCTAGACCAAAGAGACCTTGTGTTGCCCATGATGCATGCACTTACTGTGGGTATCCCAAAAGCCCAATTTGTAGGAGCACCCATATTCCAAAATGATAGCATCTATATTTTTAGCTAAAGAGCATGTATGGGAGCTGTTTAAATGAGGATTATTCGTCAGTGTTAATACACAATCATGAAGGCAAATAAAAACCCTCCACCACGGAGGGCTTTCTCGGTTACTCAGGGTGTTTCTTCGGTTATTCCCCTTCTTCACCACCACACCTACATACTACCACCGAAGATTATAGGTGTCAATTTTTCTTTGCCCGATTGTGGGCGATTTTTTATAGAGTTTGTTGTACTCTAGCTGAAGGAGCATCCATGAAACAAACACTACCAATTCCAAAGAAGGAAAGCCTGTTTGAATTAATCATCGCAGCCCTATTTTCCCTATTGCTGTTTGTTCTCTATCTAGATCCAAACCTGTTGGCCATATACCAGAGGGGAATGCGACCAACACCTATGCTTGTAGCCTCCTCAGCTAAAGTTTTACTTATGTTTTTCTTACTGTTCTCTCTTGTATCCCTGGCTGTGAGCATGCTGAAACTTTGGAAGAAAAGCTGGAATATGCCTCTAGTCTGGGCAAGCTCTCTCAGTGAACTTGCAAGTTCCCTATATTTTGCTTTCTTCATGACACGCTGGAATGCTCTGAACAAGGAGTTTATTCGCTTCTTTAGAAACGACCTTGCAACGTGGCAACTCATAGCCAAAGCTGCTGTTGCCTGCTACTTGCTGCTGACGCTCATCAGCATCGCTGATGACCTCTATAAGGTATACAAGCATAGGAAAACAGTCTAATGGAAGAAACCCTGCTATCAAGCAGAGCTTGAATGCAGGGTTATCCATTTCTTTTCTCAGTCTTTAGTTTTCTTATTTTTGCTTGTTCTCTTCTCTCAGAAGCTCACCGAACGAACCTCAGCGATAATACGCTCACTGGTAATCCTTGACTCCTGGATAAAAGGATTGTCGTCAAGGCAACCAAGGACTGCATCACGTTCATGAAGATTACGGTATGTGCTCGATCTGAACGTATTGTTGAAATCCTTCTCCTTAGTCTTGAAAACTTGCTCCTCAATATGCAGGCGGATGCGTACGGCAGCGTCCTGCAAGGTCTGCCAATGAAGAGCTGTTATCTCAGAGACAGCCAATATCTCCTGCAAGATTGCAAGGGCATGCACGGCCCTATCCTTAGGATAGTCGGCAAACCAAGCATCGTAGCTCTGATGCATCTCATCCCAACGTTGCACAGAACCCTGACGAACCTTCTCTTTAAGAGATTCTACCTTTCTAGAAGGAACCAATTGGCCCCCTACATTCGTCCAATCCTCTAGGTTCGGGTTACTCCCCTTCTGAAAACTTGAGACAGAACAGTTCTGATCTGCACACCAGGATGCTAGCGCTGTAGCACTATAATAGAGCAGCATCTCTGTATAGGAGCGATAAGCCTCTACAGGCTTGAGGCCCTCAACACGTTCAGCACTGTTTTCCAAAACAAAGGTAGTGACAGTAAGGGATGAGAGATCATCACCCTGGCGCTCGAGCAGCATCTTGCCTTGCAAAAGAAGATCCTCCTCAGCGAAAGAACGGGTATCACCAGTTTTCCTGTTATAGCTCTCTGCCGTCCATATGGCAAGCAAGTCTCTTGCCTTGAGCATCTCCATCGCTGTATCGGGGGCAAGATAATCAGTCTCTATATGCTGGCGAATTACCTTACGCTTATCACGGATGCGATACTTATAGCTGTTTCGTTCCAAAGCGTAGAGATTGTACATCCACCAGTATGCAGGCAAGACCACGCGCCTACACTCACGGCTGTCAGAGCTGACCAAACTGAAAGGAAGGGGGATATTTAACTCGTAGGGGAAGTTCCCCTTGGCGATAAGCACATAGCTGGCAAACTTGCAGTCATATTTAAGCGTACTGGAAAGGGCTGGCCAGAACCCCCGTCCTGCTACCATTTCTCCATCATTGCCTCGGCTGTTATGGTTGGATCCAATATTTGCCCCTGCGGCCATGTTCGACTGACCCATAACCAGACTGGCGACGAGAAACGAGTTGTTGTGATGCTGCTCATGCCCACCAAAGATAAGGTTGTTCAGGATCTCGCAGCAGCTCACCGTTGAGTTGTCCCCTAGGATGGAGTGGATGAGACGGGCTCCATATTTGAGACTGCAGTTATCCCCCATGATAAAGCGGATACCCTTACTGCCATAGAAGGCTCGGCTACCAGAGCCGATGATCCCATTGACCAGTTCCACACCCTCCCCGATCTGAACAGGAGATTCCAGGGTAGAGCGCAAGGTGAGATTTTTAAGCTTATTGGCACCTTTTATGTAGGCACCGGGTCCTATCCAGACATCTTTAATAGTGTCGCAGGACTTGATGACCGATTGTTCCCCGACAAAGCCATACCATCCCCGTCTGAGGTCGCACTCCTTGTCGGTCATCGCCTCAAACTTCCGCATAAGAAGCGTATCATCACGGAAGGTCCCCCAGAGGAAGGCATCGGATGCGAGCATGCTGCCAAAAGGGCGCACACTGCGTCCACGGGCCTCGTTCATGATGCCGATGGTCACCAGAACCTCAGGATCCTCCCCTTCCTTGACAATGCCATTACCAAACTTCGCATGGTTGGTTGCCTGAAGCTCTCCAAGGCGATACAGAATGACTTGCTTTTCGATTATATAGTGACTGAGATAGGAACAGTCCAAGATGGCACAGTAGTCTCCGATATCACAGGAGACAAGACGGCTGTTGGTTATGCCCACAGGAACACAGAAGTCATGGAAGCATGCTACCTGCTTGTTCATTTTCCCTAATCGTACCAACCCATAAAACTCACTGTTCTTAATGAGAGAGGGGTCGAAAGGGTCACTCACCAATACGTGCTCCCAAGCGGGAGAGACGTTCAAATTCTCCTCAAGGACCTCGATTTCATCAGAAGTAAGATTACGAAAACCTTCAACTTGACCTACCATCTGATTGCGAAGATAGTACTCATCCTTGCCCTCAGGAATATACGAATCTTCCATAAACCCATAGCCAAACTGCTTGGTCTGTAGCATCTTTACCTTGTTACTCATGGCAAAAGTATAGCCATCACGTCAAGAGTGTTCAACAACAGAGTGCAAAAACAAGAAAAACCACCAAAATGCAACAGTATACCTATGCATCATTCTTTGCATATCTACTCATTTGGTAGAGAAATACAGTATTGGCAGCCCTTTAAACACTTGCACGCCCAACAGGGATACATTACCATATGTCCATTATGGTTGACTATGATTTGTCTCCTAAGATGAAACGTCTGGTGACCCTGATCGGCAAACTTTCAGTAGCCGACCCTGAAGGGCTCACCCCCAAACGCATCGAAGAGATTAACGATATTTCTATTCCTAACAATATCCTCATCCGCAAGCTCTTGGGCAAGAGTGCTAAAAACATCGACTCCAAGACCTTTATAATTCCTGTCACCGACGGGATGATAACCGGATATTTCTTCGAGAAACAGGGCTCTCGCGATATTTCAGATCTCACCCCCCTCATTATTTTCTATCATGGTGGTGGCTGGATCTGGGGCAATATGGACCTGTATAATTTTTTCTGTGCACACCTGGCCGATATAACAGGGGCTTCAGTGCTCTCTGTCGACTACCGCCTGGCACCCAAGTACAAGTTCCCTACAGCTGTAGAGGACTGTTATGATACCCTGATCTGGGCCGCAGCCGGTTGCAGGTACTGGAAGACTGACCCCGATAGGATTTACCTGATGGGTGATAGTGCCGGAGGCAACCTGGCAGCAGTAGTAAGCCGCCTTGCCAGGGACCGCAAAGGCCCCGCCATTGCAGGGCAAGTGTTGCTCTATCCTGTTACCGATGGAAGGATGAGAACCGCTTCGTACGAAAAGTACAAGGACTCGCCGACACTCACCGACAGACATATGGCCTTTTTTATCAATAGCTACCAGAAGGAACCTAAGGATATACTCAACCCAAGCTTTTCTCCTTTGTTGAGCAAGGACCACTCACGCTTGCCTCAGACCTTGATAATAGGTGCTGAGTACGACCCCCTGCGCGATGACGGCAAGCTGTATGCCGATGCGTTGGATTCAGCAGACACCCCGGTAAAATATCTGGAAGTAAAAAAAACCATCCATGGCTTCATCAACTATCCCAATGCCACAGGCACTGAGGAGACTGAGTGCGCCATCATCCAGTTCATCGGGGGAAGACCAGTCGAACAGGTCGCCCTCATCTCCAGAAAGGAGTGGGCAAAGGCTATCAAGAAAGAGCAGAAGCAGATAAAAAAACAGAACAAACTCTACATTCCTGCAGAGTCTACCAAAAACTAAGATTTTCTCCTGAAGAAGAAGAAGGATAGTGGGTGCCTTCCTCTCTTGGAGGGTGATGCCACCCCTTGCTTGTTCCCTTTTCCCTCAAGTTTCTTTGGGGATTCCTGATCATCTTTTTCTTCACTGTTGGTATCTTGAACACCCTCATCGCCAGATACCTCTTCAACCAAATGTGCCCTCTCATCACCGAACAGATCAAGCAGGAGGGGTAGGATTGCCTTTGCCAAGGCAGAGTGCCCCTCGCTATCCATATGCAGTTGGTCGATTACACTGCTTTTGGCAAACAAAGAAGCATCGAGGAAAAGCAGGTTGTTCTTCTCTGCCATGGCCTTGATAGCCGGAGCTAGGCTCTTGCTTGTAAGATATGCATTGTGGTCGAAACTGGCAAAAGGAGAATCCTCCACATGCTCACCACAATGAATAGGCGATAGTACCAAGACCTGGGGGATGGGATAGTGTTCACCATAAGGATAGTTCCTTACCATGAGGGCGAGCTTCTCCAATGCCTTTGCAATGATCTTTGCATTGGCATGAAAAAGCGTCTTACAGTCGTTGGTGCCCAGACTGATGATGACCAGATCCAAGGGACGATGGCTGTGAAGCATGATGGGAAGCTGTTTCGATCCATTCCTGTTCTCTTCAAGGGGATCGTCAAAGACAGTGGTCCTCCCCCCGAGCCCCTCCTCTATGATGCGATAATCATTTCCAAGAGCTTGGGAAAGAAGGCCTGTCCACCGCTGTTCAAGAGGCCACCGTCCTCCACTGGGATTTGTTCCGAAAAGATTTGAGTCGCCAAAGCAAAGTATGTGTTTCATCATCTATCCTCTAATCAAGCTATAATGAACAAGAGTAACAAGAG
>CAXYZP010000107.1:0-5643 GCA_964293175.1 uncultured Sphaerochaeta sp. | reverse complement strand
TTCTGATTGGCTCTTGAGTTCTGGTAGGAATGTCTTGATGTACCAGGCCAGGTTTCCTGCAGAGGTGGCAGTGCTCTCCTCCACGAGGTAGTGTTTTCCATCACAGAAGATGGAGTTCATCATCACTTGATGGCCTTTGATGGGTTCTTTGCTCAGATAGGTGTTGATGCTCCATGTTCCGGCTATCATGCTGATGGAAGAGGGGTCAACAACTGCCGAGGCTATGCTACAGGCGTTGATATCAAACATACCACCAAAAACGGGAGTCCCTTCTTTCAATAGGGTTTCCCTAGATACCTCTTGCGTTATACCTCCGCAAAAGTCGGTAGCTCTCTTCAAAGGAGGAAGGCAGGGGAAGAACTCTTCGAGGCCGAACTCCCTGAGCAACTCCTTGTCAAATGCCTTGGTGTTTAGATTTACCAGGTTTGATCCCGAATAGTCTGAGATCTCAGCATAGGGAAGTCCTGTGAGAAGAAAGCGAATATAGTCCTTGCATGCAAAAACCCATTTGATCTTACTAATCAGTTCCGGCTTGTTGTCCTTAAGCCAGGAGAGTAGGCATACCGGTTGTGAAGGCACTACCGCCTGATAGGTCTTTGCATAGATTGCATCCATGTCCAAGTATTTTTCAAACGAGGCAGGATAGTCGATAGCACGGTTGTCTGTGGACAGGATGCCGTTACAGACCGGTTCTCCCTTTTTATCGACCAGATACAGCCCTTTGCCATGTCCGCAGCAGGCTACTCCTACAATTTTCTCACTTTTAATGCCACTTGTCTGTATCACTTCCTTGATGACATGGAAGATGGCATTTTTCATGTCATTCATATTAATTTCGGTAAAGCCAGCCTTTTCTGAAATGACGTTGGTATCAACACGACTGATGGCAATCTCCCTACCTGTACTATCATAGATAGCGGCTTTAGTTACCGTACCCCCATTGTCAATTCCTAGCAGATATTCCATATGCCCTCCAAGGTGATGCATACACAGATGTAATAAGCTGTATCCATCTGGTAAGGTAAGTGTAACGGAGAGTATCCTAGCTCGCAATCATTGTTTGCTCAAATTCGCGCAAATAACGTCTTTTACCTAGCCCTGTCTTATGTGTACGTGTTGGGCAAGATACAGAAGGACTCTTCCTCTGTAAGATTTTCGGGCAGTACAATATCTATCGGGACGCATATGGTCCTGTCTGGAACCTGGTCCAGCATCTCTTTGCGGTAGAGTTGATATACCGCTGTATAGCCTTGAAAATTCGGTCTTTGGGATATGAGGCAGTCCACCTTTCCGCTTTGCATGGCCTTGCGATTCTGATCGATAAGGTCATACCCTATAAGAGTTGTCTGGCTCTTTCTGCCCAGGAAGGATACAAAGTCGGCTATCCTGTGCACTGCATCATTGACGACAAAGATACCTCGCAGGTCCGCATGTTCCCTATAGGCTTGTTCTATAAAGTTTTCCCCGCCACTGGTTGTCTGCATCTCAAGTTCCAGCATTTTATAGGAAGGTTTGTCTGCAAAATAGCTGGTAAAGCCTCGTGCCCGTTCTAGAGAGTTGAATGCAGTCTTGTGCGTCTGGATGGTGAGGTATGTGCCTTCTTGGGGGCTGAGCAGATGCATCATCCTTCCTGCCATGTAGCCTCCTCTGAAGGGGTCTTGGACTACTGACGATACTGGATGTGAATTGGGAAGTGGAGAGTCTATGAAGGCATAGTCTATCTCTGGGTGTTTTGCAAGAAAGGTTCTGGATGCATCGGGAAGGACAGGAGCCATAAGGATGGCATCAGGCTTCTCTTGCATAAGCTTCTCCCCGTTCTCCAGAAAAGATTCGGGGTTAGAACGGTCAAATTCGGCTACAGAGATAGAAACGGCAAGAGGTGAAAGCTCCTTGGCCGCTTTTAGAACTCCATCATAGATGAGGTTCCAGTAGCCATACTCTGAGTGAAGCAGCGGCAGCAGTACTCCGATGTGGAACTCTTTGTTAAGCTTGAGGTTCCTTGCAAACGTATTTGGCTGATAGCCATAGTCTTCAACAATGGTCATTACTTTTGTGATAGTAGCAGGGGCGACACGGCCTCTTTTATGCAGGACTCTGTCCACTGTTCCGATGGATACATTCGCTAGTTTAGCAATTTCTGAGATGGTCATATGGTATAAATCCTAATTGTAGTACTTACTAAATGGGGTTCGATAACGCATTCCTAGTATGTTGCATGTTTTATCGAATATCAATATGAAAAAATATATTATTGTGGTAATTCCTTTTTGTGTTTACTAATATCCACTTAATATCAGAAACATAAGGATATTGCATGAGAAATACCCTTATAATAAAGCTTGACGGCTCATTTTACCGATGGTAGAGTTACTTGAACATCTTTAGGTGTTTTTGTTTTCAAAGATGCGTTATCGTTAACGCATAAAGCTTAAGGAGGCTGTTTATGAAAAAGTCACTAGTAGTAGGAATGGTCCTGTTATACACGATGACCATGGTATTTGCTGCAGGTGCTGCTGAGAGTTCGTCCTCTAAAGGGATGATCGGTGTTGTCATGCCCACCAGGTCTGAAGAGCGCTGGAACAAGGATGGGGCAGCAGTAAAATCTGGTTTGGAAGAACTTGGTTACAGGGTTGACCTACAGTTCTCGGATGATGATATCCCCACCCAGTTTCGTCAGATTGAAGATTTGATCACCAAGGGAGCCAAAGTACTCGTCATCGCTTCAATCGATGGATCGGCTTTGAGTGATGTGCTTGCAAAGGCAGCAGATGAAAACATTCCCGTAATAGCGTACGACCGCTTGATAATGAAGTCGCCGAATGTTGACTACTATCTATCATTCGACAACTATGCAGTCGGTCAACAGATGGGTGATATCCTTGTAAAGGGAATGAACTTGAACAATCCAAAGAAAAAACCGCTCTTAATCGAGCTGTTCGGTGGATCTCCCGATGACAACAATGCGTATAAGTTCTATGACGGTGCTATGGATAGGCTTAAGCCCTATTTCGACAACGGCACGCTCAAGATTGGTTCAGGCCAAAAGGGCATGGATAGAGTTGGGACGCTACGCTGGAGCAATGAATTGGCAATGTCCAGAATGGAAAATCTACTTTCCGCCCATTATACCAACCAGACACTCGATGGATTACTCTCTCCCTACGATCCAATCAGTCTTTCGACGCTTGAAGCTTGTAAGGCAGTTGGATACGGAACAGCTAGCAAGCCTCTGCCCGTAGTTGGCGGACAGGACTGCATTGTTGCTTCCTGCAAGTCGATTCTTGCTGGTGAACAATATGCTACAGTCCTCAAAGATACCCGCGTTCTTGGTCAGGCTACTGTTGAACTCGTTGATACAATTATGCGTGGGCAAGTTCCCACCGGGCTTGATACCACCAGTTACAACAACGACTCCATCAAGAACGGCAAACCGTATATCGTTCCCTCCGTTCTGCTGAAGTCTGTCATCGTTACAAAGGATAACCTGAAGGCTGAAGTAGTCGATACTGGCTACCATACTGCAGCTGACGTTGGCCTATAAGAGTATGTATCCGGCTTCTTCATAGAAGCCGGAAATGGATCGCATGATCGCGAACCCGGTACCTTCTGCCTGAGGCTGAATTGGAATCGGGTTCCGGTCTGTATATCGGGGGACCTATATGCCAAACAATTCTATTCTGCTGTCAATGAAGCATATCACCAAGACTTTTCCAGGTGTAAAAGCGCTTGATGATGTCAGTCTGGATGTCAGAGAACGTAAAATACATGCCTTGGTTGGAGAAAACGGTGCAGGGAAATCGACCCTGATGAAAGTACTGTCGGGTGTGTATCCATATGGCACCTACGAAGGGGATATATTCTTCGAGGGTAAGCGTTGCACCTTCTCCAGCATAAAGCAGAGTGAACAGGCTGGAATCGTCATCATTCATCAGGAGTTGGCGTTGAGTCCCTACCTTTCCATAGCGGAAAACATGTTCATCGGTGATGAGCGGGCAAGATTCAATATCATAAACTGGGACAAGACTCGTGAAGATGCAATGAAATACATGGAACGTGTCGGACTCCATGAAAACCCCAATCTTCCGGTAAACAGGCTAGGGGTGGGTAAGCAGCAAATGGTTGAAATCGCCAAGGCCCTGGCGAAGCATGCAAAATTGTTGATTCTTGATGAGCCCACCTCTGCACTCAATGAAAAAGACAGCATGCATCTGCTTGAAATCCTCAAGGAACTGCGTGACAAGAATAATATCGCTTCTGTGTTGATTTCCCACAAACTCAACGAGGTCGCTGCCGTCGCCGATGTTATTACAATTCTGAGGGACGGCAAAACTATTGAGACGCTGGATGTCGTTCGATCCAAGCAAGGGACTGTTTCAATCAGTGAAGAACGAATAATCAAAGGGATGGTAGGAAGGGAAATCACTGAAATGTTTCCCAAGCGAAACAATCCCATCGGTAATATTTTGTTTGAGGTCAAGGAATGGTCGGTTCAAAATCCTGATAATCCGGAACAGAAGAAACTCGATGGAGTGAATATCAATGTTCGCGCCGGAGAGGTCGTCGGCTTGGCTGGTCTGGTTGGAGCCGGACGTACCGAACTTGCCATGAGCGTGTTTGGCCGTGCTTACGGGGAGAATATCACTGGAAAAACGTTGATCGGGGGTTTTGAAGTCGATATCAGTACGATACCCAAGGCAATTGCCCAAGGTGTTGCCTATGTACCAGAGGACCGCAAGGAACTTGGACTGGTGATGATTCAGAACGTCAAGGAGAATACGACAATCGCCAAGTTAAAGAAAATTGCCCATTTATCGGTGATCAACGAACATAATGAAAATATTGTTGCGGAAGATTTTTGCAAACGTCTAAATACGAAAACACCGACAATCCTCCAGATGGCAGGAAACCTTTCAGGAGGCAATCAGCAGAAGGTCGTACTTTCAAAGTGGTTGTTCTCAGATCCAAGGATCCTTCTCCTTGATGAACCTACGCGTGGAATAGATGTCGGGGCAAAGCATGAGATTTATACGATTATCAATTCGCTTGCTGCTCAAGGGATGGCGTGCTTGCTGATTTCCAGTGAAATGTCGGAAATTATTGGGATGAGTGACAGGATATATGTTATGAGCGAGGGTAAGATTACCGCTGAGTTGCCCGGTGAGATTGCGACTCAGGAAGAGATCATGCGTAATATCCTGAACAACTAAGATAACGCTGATTGCTTAGCGATGTGGTAATGTAGAATCCGGTTGATTTTTGATTATGTGCATACGATAAGGAGTGTGGGATGAATGGCTTGATTACGATTTTGAAAAAGAATGTAAGGCAATACATGATGGTCATCGCCTTGGCGGTGGCGATGGTCGCATTTGGAATCTTGACAGACGGTATCTTTTTCAGACCGGTAAATCTGACGAACTTGGTGCTTCAGAACAGCTATGTTCTGATTCTAGCCGTCGGTATGTTGCTATGTACCCTGACAGGAAACGTCGACCTTTCTGTTGGTTCCATTGTTTGTTTCATTGGTGCACTGTGTGGTGTCATGATGGTCGACCTGCAGTGGAATCCGTACGTAGCGATGCTAATTGCGCTTCTAGTTGGTGCATTGGTCGGTATGTGGCAAGGGTTCTGGATTGCATTTGT
>CAXYZP010000106.1:0-5648 GCA_964293175.1 uncultured Sphaerochaeta sp. | reverse complement strand
CTTTCTTTCCGGATCTCCTTACGACGTATGCTTGCCGAACAAGATGGGATACTACACCGCAAAAGCCTTTTTGTCCAGCGCTTTTTATATTTATTTTCTTATCGATCTAATTATTGCTACTCGATTCCATATTTTTGCTTATAATATAGGGAATAAGGTATATATTTTTATTTTGTTCTGCTTGATAAACCCTCCCTTTACAGAGTATTCTACAAAAGACGGGAGAAAATGCATCATGGAACATATTAGACAGGCCACAGAACAAGATATTCCTTATCTGTACGAGATAAGCCTACGAACTACCCTTTCAGGGCTCGATGGCACGGATTATTTCCATGACCCCTATTGTGTGGGCCATTATTATGCAGCGCCCTACTTCTTCTTTGATTCCACACTCTGTTTTGTAGCAGTAGATGAGTACAACAGACCTTCTGGATATATAGTAGGTACAAGTGATACTGTATCCTTCAATAGCTGGATGAACAGCCACTGGCTCCCTCAGCTCAAAAAACACTATGCAAACATAACAGCCTTTAAAAGTGAAAATGAAGGGGACGTCATACGCCTTATCAACAAAGGCCCAGGAGAGGGTGTGTGGGAACATGTCGGCTATCCTGCCCATCTGCATATTAACCTGCTGGATAACCTTCAGGGAAAAGGCTTGGGAAAAGCTCTGATGCTTACCTTCATGGAAAGCGTACAAAAAACGGGCGTTGCGGGCATTCACCTAGGAGTGGATGGGCGCAACACCCGTGCTTTTGGATTTTATGAAAAAATGGGCTTTACCAAACTGAAGCAACCCGCCTGGGGTGCTGTCTTCGGTTTAAAGTTTTAGTCCGAATCTCCTCCCCACTTAATCTGCAGATATTCAAGATCACTGGCAAGACGTGTTATCGCATTGGTAAGACGTATTGCACGCTGTTCTTCGATACCCTGTTTCTGCCCTGCTGCCTCCATGCGGCTAACAACTGACAAGAGTGTTGACTCCTCCTTCTTAAGCAGGTCAATAGCCTCGGAAAGCTCGCGAAGATAGGGAACCACAGAGTCATCTACAACCATCGGAGCAGGCAGAGAAGCCTCATCCAAAAGATTGAAGTGCTCCATTACTTCAGGAGCATAGGCTCTGATACCCAAAGTTTTTGAGACAAATGAGGCAAACCAGGGGGCAACCTCCTTATCCCCATGGACGATGAAGGCCATCTGTGGCTCCTTCTTGAAAGAAGTAAGCCATTTGACCAAGCCAGTTTGATCCGCATGGCCGCTGATACCGTGCAGTTCAGCAACCTCACACTTCACATCGATTTGCTCTCCAAAAAGGGTTACATGCCTTGTTCCGTCCAAAATTGAGCGTCCTAGTGTTCCTCCAGCCTGGAATCCACTGAACAACACCGTACTTTCAGGTCTCCACAGATTGTGCTTCAGGTGGTGTTTGATCCTTCCTGCCTCACACATGCCACTGCTGCTGATGATAACACAGCTTTCCTTACGCCTATTCAGGGCTTTGGAGCCTTCAACTTTAGTAATGGTAGTCAACGAAGGGAATATAATGGGGTTGATTCCCTTCTTGACCAGAGCCATGGTCTCCTCATCCATATACCCGAAAATATTTCCTGCAAACACATTGGTTGCCTTAACGGAAAGAGGACTATCGACAAATACAGGGATATCAGGAAAGGACGGGCAGAGCTTATTCTCTATGATCACCCGCAAGAGATACAGGATCTCCTGGGTGCGTCCCACAGCGAAGGCCGGGATGACCACATTGCCGCCCCGCAAGAAGGTCCGCTCTACAATGTCAGCCAACTCCTGTGCACGTACACTGGTAGGAACAGCATACCCCACGGCATTGTCCGGCCTTCTATGTAGGCGGTTACCGTAGGTGGACTCCATGATGACAAAATCTGCATTATCAATATACTCGGGGTCCTTGATAAGAGGCTGGTCAAAGTTTCCGATATCACCACTGAAGACCAGCTTACGGTTTTGTTTTCCCTCCTTAAGCCAAAGCTCTATGGACGATGAGCCCAATAGGTGTCCTGCATCAACAAACCTGACCTTAAGTCCTCCACCAAGATCGATGATGGTATCATATTCGCAAGGTTCGAAATATTGCATCGCTTCCTGGGCATCCTCCACCGTATAGAGAGGTTCCACACTTCCCCTACCGGCACGCCGTGACTTACGGCTTTTCCACTCAGCTTCCATTTCCTGGATATGTCCGCTGTCAGCAAGCATGATATCGCACAGGTCGACGGTTGCGGGCGTTGTCAGTATTTTACCTTTGAACCCATCCTTTATCAGCAGAGGTATTCTGCCACTGTGGTCTATATGTGCATGGGTAAGAAGAAGGTAATCAATGGAGGAGGCAACAAAAGGAAGCTCTATGCCTGACTCCTTTTCATCATTTCCCTGAGGAAGTCCGCAATCGACCAATATGTACTTGCCTGCACACTCTACCATCGTACAGCTCCCGGTTACTTGTTGTGCTGCGCCAAAGAAGGTGATATTCATAGTTGCTCCTTACTAATAAGATACGATTGAACCACTGAATATGCAACTTATATAAGAAATCCGAATGTATACATGCAAACCCATTCTTGCAGAGAGCTTACAAAATGGGGTATCCTTAGAGTCTAAGGAGCGTACGTAATGGATAAAAACAAACGTAAAAATAAGGAACAGCAAGTTGAACGGACTATCAAGGCCCTGGAAAAGAACAATATGGAGGCTGTCTTCATTCCCTCTATGGAGGAGTTGATTCCTTTTGTGCGTTCCCTGCTGAAAAAAGGAGAAAAGATTGCTGTAGGAGGCTCGATGAGCCTTGGAGAAACAGGGATCTCAGATCTTTTGCGTAGCGGTGAGTACACATTCCTTGACCGTCATAAAGAGGGACTCTCCCCTAGTGAGGTCGATCAGATCCTTTTGGATAGCTTTTCAGTCAACTCCTACTTTGCAAGTGCAAATGCAGTCACCGAACATGGGGAACTCTATTGTGCAGACGGCAACTCCAACAGGGTTGCAGCAATGCTCTACGGACCTAAGCAGGTTGTCCTTATTGTCTCTTGGGATAAGATCGTACCCGATCTCAGATCAGCAGTGACACGGGTAAAAAATATTGCAGCTCCTGCCAATGCTGTAAGGCTCAATTGTGACACATATTGCGTTACCCATGGCAAATGCATCAATGCAACAGTCAGTGACGACCATCTGATGGCCCTGAGTGCAGGCTCTTGTGAGCACACCATATGCTCTAACTATGTGGTATTTTCCCGCCAAAAATTCCCCAAGAGGATTAAAGTCCTCCTGGTTGGAGAAAGTTTCGGATATTAATCGGAGGATTTAGATGACAGCAGATTTCACATATTATACCCCTACAAAAGTGGTATTCGGCAAAAACGCAGAGGATCAGGTAGGGACTCTCATACAGGAACAGAAATGTAAGAAAGTTCTCGTACACTATGGCTCGGGAAGTGCGAAAAAATCGGGCTTGCTTGACAGGATCGTAGCTTCCCTAACGGAAGCTAACATCAAGCATGTTCTCTTGGGGGGAGTTGTTCCCAATCCAAGGCTTTCCAAGGTGCATGAAGGCATCGAACTGGGCAGAAAGGAAGGGGTGGACTTCATCCTGGCTGTAGGCGGAGGCTCGGTCATCGACTCGGCAAAGGCCATTGGCTATGGGCTCTACCACGGCGGAGAAGTCTGGGACTTCTATGATAAGAGTCGTGAAATCGAAGGGTGTCTTCCCATAGGTGCAGTGCTGACCATAGCGGCGGCAGGCAGCGAGATGAGTGACTCCGCTGTCATAACAAATGAAGAGGGAGATCTGAAGCGTGGGGCAAATTCCGTGTATTCACGCCCTAAATTCGCTGTCCTTAACCCTCAGCTTACCTACACCCTTCCCACCTACCAGACCATGAGTGGGGCTGTGGACATCATGATGCACACCATCGAAAGGTATTTTGTAGACGGCGAGAGCATGCACCTTACTGATGAGATCGCAGAGGCCCTGCTCAGAACTGTAGTCCACTTCTCACTCATCCTGAAGGACAAACCAGAGGATTATGATGGAAGGGCCAACCTCATGTGGGCAAGCAGCCTTTCACACAACGGCCTCACAGGGGCTGGAAATAGCGCAAGAGGAGATTGGGCACCCCATCAGTTGGAACACGAGCTGGGAGGCATGTTTGACGTTGCCCACGGCGCTGGTATTGCTGCTGTCTGGGGTACTTGGGCACGGTATGTGTATAAGAACAACCCTGAACGATTTGCAAGGTTCGGAGAGAAGGTCTTCTCTATCAAGCAGACAGGCAATGCCGAACAGGATGCCTTAGCAGCCATAGAAGCGATGGATGACTTCTTCAGAAGCATCAATATGCCGACAAATCTTGCCGAGCTGGGCATCAAACCCACAAAAGAGCAGATCGCCCAGATGACTGAAAAATGCACGTTCTTCGGAAAACGTACCTTGGGCAGTGTGATGGTTCTCGGTGAAAAAGAGATCCACGACATCTACACCAACGCACAATAACATTCTAAAGAATGGCAAGGGGTACGTTACTCCTTGCCATCTTTTGCTTCTTCACGCTCTTCAACTTCCCAAAGATAGATTAGAAAATACTCTTCAAGGCTCCTATGGGGGCCTTTACTTTGTGTCAGGCGTCGCCCTTTTGCAAGGGTCTGACGCTGTAGGAAGGACCGATAGAGCTGAATGGCTGAAGAGCCATCCCCTTTTTCGAACACGGATTCCCCACACTCGATAAGGAGATTATGAGCCTGCCCCCTACTGATCGCTGATACCCCTTGGTCGCGCATATACGCCCTGAGCAACGTTATCTGCTCATAGCTGAGAGAGAACAGATACTCTTCCAGAGCATGGGTCATCCCCTCTTTCTTTGCCTGTGAAATGATAAAGGAGTGCCAGACCGAAGAGAGCCCGAACGAGAGTCGCATCAGTTCGACAGTGCCCATCAGGGTCCCAAGGACCGGGACAATGGTGTGCCTGGCTATCCACAGTTTCCTGAGATTTGGGGCAAACTCGCTCTTGTTGACACTGGTGCGGTAATCCCACATCTTGATAAGCTCTTCTGTTGCATGGTGCAACCAGACTTCCCCACCTTTGCTCTCAGATATTACCGATACATACAGATCTTCTGCCATCAGGTCAAAGAGGGTGTTGTGGTAGCTGTCTTCCAGCTCTGGCAGCATCGAAGCAAGAGCGGGTTGTGTAGGAGATATCTTCTCCAGAAAGCCAAAGAGATGGAGCTTGCTCACTAAGAATGAACGCCCAACTACAGCTTTGACAGGAAGATTGACTACAGCATCGATGCCCTGGTTCTTAAGTTTTTCTGCGAGGGTTCTCCATGACCTTCCATCGGTTTGCCCATTGAAGTCCAGGTTAGGTGAGGGAGATCTGTTAGCTATTTCAGAAAGCAGTTTCACATCGCTTCGTAAAGCTTGAAGATGTGAGAATAGAGTTTCCGAAGATTCGCTGAGAATAGCTTCACACTGGTCAAGCAATTCCGATTCGGATTGTGTAAAAGTGGAGATCTGCCTCATGTTGCATATACCTCACAGGTTGATATGCTTACCATAGAAGGGAAAAAAGAAAAAGTCCATATACAGGACTGATTCGGCTATTTATTAGAAAA
>CAXYZP010000105.1:0-5652 GCA_964293175.1 uncultured Sphaerochaeta sp. | reverse complement strand
ATATGGATGAAGTTCATCCCGTAGAGTCCTGTAAGGAAGGTAAGGGGGATGAAGATGGTGCTGATGATGGTGAGCACCTTCATGATCTTATTCATCTTCACATCAAGGCTGGATAGGTAGACTTCCATCAGGCCGCTTACCGTCTCCCTCAACATTTCACACTCCTCATTAAGCCAGATGGCATGGTCTGAGGTATCCCTGAAGAGGTGGATGGCGCCTTTTCCAAGATCAACATGATCGCTTCTGATAAGGCTGCCCAAAAGGTCCTTTAGGGGAAGGGTTATTCTCCTCAAGTGGAGGATCTTTCTCTTATGCGTATGGATGTCAGAGGCATTCACCTTCTCGGGGGTGTTGATGACTAGCTGCTCCATCTCCTCTGTCTGTTGGTCGAGTTCATCGGCACGCACCAGATACTGGTCGACCACCCGGTCGACGAGGGGATGGAAGAGCAGGTGGGCATTGGCCTTTCTCTTTTTTGTCTGGGTATCCTTGAGGTAGGCAACCACCGGTACAAAGATATCACTTGCATGTTCGACGATGCTTATGACCCATTTGTCCCCTACAAACAGGCTGAGCTGTTCCTCTTCCTTGTTAGGGGTATCCAGCACCCTGAGGGTGAGTGAGAAGTAGTGTTCATAGAAGTCGAGTTTCATTCTCTGGTCAGTGGAGAATACGTCCTCAAGGCTGAGGTTGGAAAGGGTAAACTCTTTGGCGGCAGAGACGATGCCCTTGATGTCCGATAGCCCTGAGATTTCGATCCACCGTTGTTTATCCGGTTCTTCCAATGAGAACCCTTCAAAGGTTTCTGAAGTCTCGGAGTCGTAGATATGGGTTCGGATTCTAGTCTCTTCGCTTTCGCTCTCTCCAACATATATCAGAGATCCCGGTCTCATTCCTTCCTTCTTCTTATGTAAGAGGTGGGTGGTTTTTTTGTTTAGCATCTAGAAGGCCCCCTGTAAGGATAAGATTCCCACGATTAATAACAGTTGTGCAAGGGTGTAGGTTGCCATGACGGCCACTTCGCTGAAAGTGCGTTTCCCTGTGATATCCATTGCTATGAGATAGTCTGATAGGGCGAAGAAAAGGGCTCCTACCACTGTGATGAAGGAGAGACTCGATGCGCATAAAGCGGTCAGTACAATAAGGATGGTGGCATAGATGCTCAACAGTGGTGCATCTTTTGAGGGGAAGAATGAGCGGATGATTTTGTAGAGGGGAAAGGCCAGGATCAGCAGAGCAAGCAGGAAATACCCCCAGCTTTGCACATGAAGGATAAAATACGTGATGTAAAAGAGGTGACCTACAAAAAAGGCGAGCATGCCTATATAGAACGGTTTGCCTTTGTGCCCTGCAAGTAGGAATGCATCGCCTACAGTTCCCAGTACGAGGGCTAGGCATATGAGCAGGGTAAAAAGTGGGGTGTCTGAAGGTATGGAAAGATAATATACAAGGAGGGAGGGCATGAGCATGACTTTGCTTATTCGTGTTGGCCGTCTCATCTCTTCAGAGCGAAAGCTTATGTGCAGGGCACAGAGTGTGAGATAAGCAAGCAAGAATATATTCATATAAGTAGCTTAACGCACGTAAAGGGCGATGACAACACGTTTTTCTTTCGTTTTGCCATTGAAGGTGAAATCTGCTATACTTTGTTCCATGGCAAAGTCAACATATGATGAATCGAAAATCCAGACGCTCAGTGCGTTGGAACATATACGCAAGCGCCCGGGCATGTACATCGGTCGCTTGGGGAACGGTACCCATCTCGATGATGGTATCTATATCCTTATCAAGGAGATTATCGACAATAGCATTGACGAGTTCATTATGGGATTCGGCAATAAGGTTGTCGTCCGGGTAAAGGATAAGAGCGTTTCTGTACGGGATTATGGTCGGGGAATCCCCCTGGGCAAGGTCGTCGATTGCGTCTCGGTCATCAACACCGGGGCAAAATACAGCTCTGATGTTTTTCAGTTCTCCGTAGGGTTGAACGGGGTGGGTACCAAGGCGGTCAATGCACTTTCCTCCCTATTTACCGTGACAGCGTACCGCGACGGAAAGTATGCTTCAGCTACCTTCAGCAAAGGTGTCCTTGTATCTGAAAAGACAGGAAAGGCCCCCGAGGAAGACGGGACCATGGTGAGTTTCACCCCCGATGACGAGCTGTTCGGGGACTACGCCTTCAATGAGGACTTTCTGGTAACCCGTATCTGGAGCTATGCTTATTTGAATACCGGGCTTTCCATCAACTTCAACAATAAGAATTTCAAGTCCGCCCATGGCCTTCTTGACCTGCTGGAAAAGGAGGTTGGCAATGAAGGGTTGTATACCACCATCCACCACCAGTCCAAACAGCTTGAGTTTGCCTTTACCCATGTGGTGGGTTCCTATGGGGAGAACTACTTCAGCTATGTGAATGGCCAGCATACGACCGATGGTGGTACCCACCAGGGAGCGTATAAAGAAGGTATCCTTAAGGGGATCAACGAGTTCTACAAGAAAAACTGGGCACCCCAGGATGTGCGTGACGGTGTTATCGGAGCCATTGCCATCAAGGTACAGGAGCCGGTCTTCGAGTCGCAGACCAAAAACAAGCTGAGCAATACGGAGATTCGTTCTTGGATCGTTGCTGAGGTTAAGGATGCCATCGTTGATTTTCTGCTGAAGAACTCTGATGAAGCTGCAAAGCTGAATGAGAAGATCATAAACAACGAGACCCTCCGTAAGGAGCTTAACGAGGTAAAGAAAGGGGCCCGAGCCTCAGCCAAGAAAGTCTCGCTGAACATTCCCAAGCTGAAGGACTGCAAGTATCACCTTAACCAGAGCGCATCGCACCGTGATGAGTGTGAGCGTTCGGTAATCTTCCTCACCGAGGGAGACTCCGCATCGGGAACCATTACCAAAACACGGGATGTGATGACCCAGGCGGTCTTTAGCCTTAGAGGAAAGATCCTCAATGTCTATGGAAAGAAACGTACTGAGATATATAAGAATGCCGAGCTGTACAATATGATGGTAGCATTGGGTATAGAAAATGGTGTTGAGGGACTTCGCTACGGCAAGGTTATCATCGCCACCGATGCTGATACCGACGGCTTTCATATCCGGAACCTCCTGATGACCTATTTTCTCACCTACTTTGAGGACTTGGTGTTGGCAGGCAGGCTCTATATCCTGGAGACACCCCTGTTCAGGGTGCGCAACAAGAAGCAGACAGTCTATTGCTACAGTGAAAAGCAGCGTGACAGTGCGGTTGCCCAGATCAAGGGCAGCGAGATAACCCGGTTCAAGGGCCTTGGTGAAATAGATCCCAAGGAGTTTGGACAGTTCATCGGTGAAGAGATACGCCTGGTTCCCGTTTCTATTGTGGGGATGAACGAGATGCACAAGACCCTGGAGTTCTACATGGGTAGCAATACCCCCCAGAGAAGGGAGTTTATTATGGAGAATCTTATCTGATGACGCAGGCACAATCCGTTTTTCGACAAAATTTCCTCGAGTATGCTTCGTATGTTATCAAGGAGCGGGCGATCCCCGATCTTTCTGACGGCTTGAAGCCGGTTCAGAGGCGCATTATCCACTCTCTTTTTGAGATGGATGACGGCAAGTTCCATAAGGTGGCCAATGTGGTCGGGTGGTCGATGCGCTATCACCCCCATGGTGATGCCTCCATTTACGAGGCCTTGGTAAACCTAGCCAACTTTGACCTGTTTATTGAGCGGCAGGGAAACTTCGGTAACTTCATGACCGGTGACAGCGCAGCTGCCGCTAGGTATATCGAGTGCCGTTTGCTCCCTTTTGCCAAGAGGGTCCTCTACAATCCTGAACTTACAGCATTTGCCGATTCCTATGATGGACGCAATAGCGAACCAATCTCATTTCCTGCCAAGATTCCAGTAGTAGTCATCCAAGGTGTCATGGGTATCGCAGTGGGTATGAGTACCACAATTCTTCCTCATAATGCTCTGGAAGTGCTCGATGCCATGGCTTCAAAGCTCAAGGGTGAGAAATATATACTCTACCCTGATTTTCCTGGGGGAGGCATCGTTGATGTCGAGGATTATAACGATGGACGGGGCTCTGTCTCCATCCGGGCAAAGCTTAATGCTTCCGATCCCAAGAAGATTATCATCGAGGAGTTGCCCTTTGGGGTTACCAGCGAGGCTATGATCCATTCGGTTGAGGATGCTACAAAGAAGGGACGGTTGAAGATCAGTTCGATCAACGACTATACTTCCGACAGGGTCAATATAGAGATAAATCTTGCTCGCAATACCTATTCTGAGGACATTGTTGATGCCCTGTATGCATTCACCTCCTGTGAGACTAAAATCTCGGTGAACCCCCTGGTTATCAGGGATAACATGCCCACGATCATGGGCATCAAAGAGATAGTGGACTACCATGCGCTGAACCTTCTTGAAATCCTGAAGGCGGAGTTGGAACTGGAGAAAGGGCATCTTTTGGACAAGTTGCATGCCCGTACCCTTGAGCGTATTTTCGTCGAGGAGCGTATCTATAAGAGAATCGAGCAGAAGAAGAGTGCCGCTGATGTCATCAAGGCTGTCTTCACCGGGTTCAAGCCTTTTGAAGAGCAGCTTCTGAGGCCCCTTGTCGACGATGATGTCGATCGCCTCTTGAAGATTCCCATCAGGCGCATCTCGTTGTTTGATATCGAAAAAAACCGTCATGAGATGGATGAGATCAACGCCCTGCTCGAACAGATCGAGTACAAGCTCGCCCATCTGGTGGAGTATGCTCTTTCCTATCTTACTGAACTGAAAGGTATGCTTGGAGTGGAAGAGCACACGAGAAAGACTAAGATAAAGACGTTTGAGGCTATCGATGTCAAGGAAGTTGCCGAGAGAAACCTTGCTATAAAGTATGATACTTCCAATGGCTATCTGGGCTATGGGGTAAAGACCGGCACCACTCAGCTAGAGGTGAATGCGTTTGACCGGGTGCTCATTATCCGTAAGGATGGTACCTACCAGGTCATCGATGCTCCAGAGAAGGAGTTTGTGGGTAAGGGAATGCTCTACTGCGGTTTTGCAGACAAGAGTGAGCTTGAGAAGATTGTCTTCACAGTCCTGTATCAGGAGACGACCTATAAGTACCTTTTCCTAAAGAGGTGTCAGATTCTTTCCTTTATGCTTAAGAAAGCATATTCTCTTATTCCTGAAGGGAACTTCAAGATGGTAAAGCTCTCTACGCATCCCAATGCTGAGCTTACCGTAAAGTACAAGCCCAAGTCTGGTTTGAGGATTTTGGAGGAGCAGTTCTACTTCTCTGATTATCTGATCAAGAATGTGCGGGCGAACGGGGTGCGTATTGTTGTGAAGGATGTTGCTTCCCTCAAGTTGCGGGCGGTAAAGGAAATTGTGCATGAAAACCAAGAAGAGCCAACCCTCTTCGATGATATTGAGGAGTGATGATGGCGTTTGAAGAGAGAATTCTCTATGAGGATAATCATCTCATCATAGTGAACAAGCAATGTGGTGAGTTGGTCCAAGGAGACAAGACAGGGGACGAGACACTCGCAGATATCGTGAAACGGTATCTGAAAGTGACGTATAATAAGGAAGGGAATGTCTACTTGGGTATTCCCCATAGACTTGACCGGCCTACCAGTGGGATCGTGGTCTATGCAAAGAC